>JAEZKY010000268.1 GCA_023435985.1 Bacillota bacterium
CCTCTATATCACTATCATTATCAATTCTGTCAATTTGGATTCCAAACTTAGGATATAATTTTTTTAATGCATCAACCGTTCCTCCATATAGTTGATGTGTTGTTAAAATCCTTCCGCCTCCTTCTGACACCGCCAATAGTGCATAAGTAATAGCTGCCATACCAGAAGCCACTCCAACAGCAGAAGCTCCTCCATCCAAGGCAGCTATTCTACTTTCTAATACACTTACAGTTGGATTTCCAAGCCTGCTATAGATATATCCTTCTTCTGAAAGACTTGCTAGCCTATCAAATCTTTCTGCTTCACCTACTTCAAAAGATGCAGTTGCATATATTGGCACAGAAACCGCATCATTGTGGTTTTTAGGATTATACCCACCTCTAACTTTAATAGTGTCAAATTTATAATCTCCCATTTATCTCTCCTCTTTTCTTTTTATAAACTTTCATTTATCATCTATGGAGTATTCTTATAAAAATACTCTTATTTAAAACCTCTATAATTTCTCATGACATCCTTAAAAACAAGCACTCATTAAATTTTATCTCTACTCTTACATTGATATTAATTTAGATATTCCTACCCTTATATTTATCTTCTTCTTTATCTATAAGTGTTCAGTACTCGATCATATATATCCTCAATCGCTCTAAGTCCACCATTATATCCTGCATAACCACAATTAAGTACTAGTCTATAGGTTACTGGAACACTTGCTATAAGCAGATCTGCATTCATTTTTTTTGCAAGATCTCTATCCCATCCACTTCCTAAAATCAATGCTCTACTTTCAATTGGTTCTTTTTCAATTTCCAATTGAACACTCCCTGCATCTACATTGAATTCAACTTCTGCATGCCTAAACTCTGAAATATTCTCAAATTCTTTTACTATAGCTTCCTTATATTTTTCTGGAGTATCATCAACAATAAACTGCCTTCCTGGAAGTATTCCAAGTTCATTCAATAAAAATTTAGAAAATCCTAATGAATATGATGCGTCTAAAATGCTGTAAAATTTTCTTGGAAGACCATATCTAAATTCAAGCATAAAATCTGCTGTCCTTTCTATGTGAAAGTAAAACTTCTCCTCCTCTTTCTTAATAAAACTCTCAACGCTCTCTTTACTTAAATGTCCAAATTCGCCTACCTGCCTTAAAAATTTAGTTGTAGCAATCGCTCCTATTGGCAGATATGGAAAATGTACATATGGTGTTTTGTATTTTTCTTTTAAATGTTCTGCAATATCTAAGCCTACCCATGAGCTTGCAACTATATTAAACTCTGCATTAGGTATTGTCTTCCACTCCTCTATACCTTTAGATTCATTTCCGAAAAGTATATTTACCTTTAGTCCAATCCCCTCTAGTACTCTCTTTATTTCTCCCAAATTTCCATTCCAATAAGGATCTTGATATGGCACTGTTGCAAATACATTCACAAGTCCATTTTTTACAGTGTCATCTTCTTTGAATTTATCTACATATTGATCAATTATTGCATTAACAACTGTACTATGACTCACATAATTATTGCTTTTAAATCCACCAGTTTCTACATATACAATTGGCTTGTCTTCTTCTTGATATTTACTTGTAACACTTCCAACATCATCTCCAACTATATCTGAAGTACATCCTGTAAGCACAACATAAAGATCAGCATCTATTACTTTAAATGCACCTTCAATAACATCTTTAAGTTTTCTTTCACCACCAAACACGACATCTGACTCTGTTGCATTTGTACATGGTATTGTATTTCCTCCGGCGTACCCTTCCCCCTGTCCTATCAGCGAACTTATTTTATTGCTGCATCCTGGTCCTGAATGTAATATTGGAACTCCACGTCTAATAGCTATCACTGTCTGTTGAGCTCCCAAAGCACATGAAAACCTAGGCTGTTCAATAATTTTCGACATTAGTATTACCTCCTAAGAACGTAAATGGATCTTGATCAAGCCACCATTTTGTATATGGCATGGTACTATGCTTAGCAAGATTAGTTACAAATTCTCTGTTATCTATTGTTTCAACTATACGTGATGCATAATTTAAAACTCCTTGATACCCAAACCCAAATTGTTCGTCTCCAATTAATAAAGTTGGTATTCCAAGTTTTGCCCCCCACATAGTCATCCCCCCATGTCTTGCAATCATAAGATCAGGTTTCACCTTGTTTAATATATTTACAAGTTCATATGCCTGCTTGTTACAAACATTATAGTGTTTAATATCTCCATAAATATTTACTGCCTGAGCTAAAGCATCAGAAGTCTTATCCTTGTTATCATATAGAGGATCATGATGGAAAATAGCTGCTCCCTGAACATCTAATCCAAGTTCCCTAAGCATAGCTATTATTGCATGGCCATGTGCTGCTCCTGCTGTAACATATGCTGTTTTTCCTTTTAATTTTTCTCTATATTCTTCAAGTCTTGGTAGCACTTTTACATGTTCTTCCTCTATTATTTTTTCGATTTCTTCTTCTCGATTTAATACTCTGCCTATTTCCCTCATCCATATATCAGTTCCCTCTATTCCGTAAGCTGGTGGTGCTTTTATTTCTTTAACTCCATATTCTTGCTCTAAAGCTGCACTTAAATAAGTACTTAAAGAAGGGCAAACATGAATTGTTGCTGCTGCTTCAGAAATATACTCTAATTCTGCCACTGTTGAAAAAGGTACAATATATTGAGCTTCATACCCAAGTCTACTTAAAAATCCATCGAAAATATGACTTCCCCAAAAATTAGCTATATTAACTTTATTGGTTTTCTTCCTAGGCGGTTTTACCAGTTTTCTCAAAATCGAATGATATGCCGCATCAAATCCTGTCGTCCATATTTTAGACCTAAATCCTTCACACGAACATGATATAACAGGTATTCCTACCTCTTGTGATAAATTTTCAGTTATTGCATCCACATCTTCTCCTATTATCCCTGAGGCACAAGAAGTGGTAACAAAAATAGCATTGGGCTTGACTCTTTTATATGCTTCTCTTACTGTGTCTTCCAATTTTTTAGCTGCTCCAAAAACAGTATCCTTTTCTTCAATACATGTACTGAAATATCTGCCTATAGTAGCTGGAAGATTTCTCTTCATTTGCTCCACTCTATAAGTAAAATTGAAACCAAAGAAATCTCCAGCACATCCTATTGGTGCATGATTAACAACTACTGCATCTCTTATCATTGATAGTTGACAAAATGCATGTCCTGCATTACATCCCATACATTGAGAGAACTTCCTTGAACAATCTTTTAATTTTCCTGCATGGGCACAGGTAACAAGTTCTTTTGCTGAACCATTAAATCCAGTAATTGAGCCTAATCTTGATTCTCTTATAGTTACTGATGATTCCTTCAAATTAATTGCTCCCATAATTGAACTGTCCTCCTTAAACTTTTATTAACACTAATAATTTGAAAAAAGAAAAGAGGACATACTTCTTTCACTAAGAAGTACATCCTCTGGTTTTCCAGTCAGATTTACTTAAATACTATCCGTTTCATTTCCACTTATTCTTATAAGTATACTGTGTTTTATAATAATATATTCTTTTTACTTTCATTTGTCAACAACTTTTAACATCTTTTCTAATTACTTCATTCTTATTTTCTCATTTTTATCAACTTGTATAATTATTCCATCTTGTATTATTAATGTTATTGACCCATACTTTATCTTCTCAACCATCCTTAATATTTCTTCTAATTTTTTATTTTCTATAATTTCTTTACTATTAATAGCCATATATATTCACCCCCATAAGATTAAGATACTCTTGATATAATGTTTTTATCAGTTAAAGATATACTTATCTTAAATTTAATATATAATTTTCATTATAAAAAAATGCCTCTGTTATAAAAACAGAGGCAGAATATTCCCGCGGTTCCACTCTGATTTATTATGCATTATATTTATTACATAACATCTCTTTGTGCTATATCAGGCACACCTGCTAAGCCTACTTTACTTTTCAACTTAGTGCTCCGGAATGCATTCAACTAGTTTTCTTTTAGAATTCTTCTCAACTACTAAGAATTCCTCTCTTTAAACTTCCACTAACTTACTTCTTTCCTTCATCGCATTAAATTAATATATAATATTTTATATTTATATTATTCCCATTTAATTACTATGATTTATATTTGTAATTATAGTCCATATTAGAACAATTAGTCAATATCATTTTTATATTTTTGTGATAAAACTTATACATAAATACAAAAAGCTACTTAAAACAAAGTAGCTTGAATTTACTATTTTATTAAATTTAATACAACTGTATTAATTGCAAAAAGTAACATAAATATGTATGTTAATTTTACAAGTATTGCTTCTTTAGTTCTTGATTTATTTTTTGAAAAGAATGTATCGCTTGAAGCTCCTTGTATTAAACCACTTAAGGCATCTGCTTTACTAGGTTGCATATATACTGTTATAATAAGACCTACTCCTAACAATACTTCAATAGCTAATAATATATTTTGCATAGGTAACACCTCCACTAATGATCAATGACATCTACATTTAATAATATCATACTTATTTACTTATTACAACTTTATGTAGCATAAAAATAGTCAATAACATAATTCATTTTCTATGTTACTGACTATCTCGTGCCTAGGTATTATTTTACGTTAAAGAAAGCCTTCTTACCTCTATATTCAGCTACCTCACCTAATTCTTCTTCTATTCTTAGAAGCTGATTATACTTTGCAACTCTTTCTGATCTTGCTGGTGCTCCAGTCTTAATCTGTCCTGCATTCACAGCTACAACTAAATCAGCTATTGTTGTATCCTCAGTTTCTCCAGATCTATGTGATACAACTGCTGTATATCCAGCTCGATTTGCCATTTCTATAGCATTTAAAGTTTCTGTCAATGTACCTATTTGATTTAGCTTAATAAGAATCGAATTAGCTACTCCAAGCCCAATTCCCTTTTCAAGTCTTTCAGTATTAGTAACAAATAAATCATCACCAACCAATTGAACTTTCTTTCCTAATCTTTCAGTTATTAACTTCCATCCGTCCCAATCTTCTTCTGCCATACCATCTTCGATTGATATAATTGGATATTTATTAACCCAATCTTCAAAGAAATCTACCATTTCTGCTGATGACAATGTTCTTCCTTCGTGCTCTAATACATATTTTCCATCTTTATAATATTCTGATGAAGCTGCATCAATAGCAATATAAATTTCTTCACCAGGCTTATATCCTGCTTTATTTATTGCTTCAATTATAACATCAAGTGCTTCTGCATTGGATTTTAAATTTGGTGCAAATCCACCTTCATCACCAATACCTGTAGAATATCCTTTATCATTTAAGATTTTTTTCAATGTATGATAAACTTCAGCACACATTCTTAGTGCTTCACTAAAAGTAGATGCTCCAGCTGGCATAATCATGAATTCCTGTAAATCTACCGAATTATCTGCATGGGAACCTCCATTTAAAATATTCATCATAGGTACAGGTAATACCTTAGAATTTACTCCTCCTATATATCTATACAAAGGCATCTCTAATGCTTTAGCAGCTGCATTTGCTACTGCTAATGATACTCCTAAAATAGCATTTGCTCCTAATTTTCCCTTATTAGGAGTTCCATCTAATTCTATTAGCATTTTATCAATATATGTTTGTTCAAACACATTGCAGCCTATTAGCTCCTCTGCAATTATCTCATTAACATTTCTTATAGCATTCAAAACACCTTTACCTAAAAATTTATCTTTATCTCCATCTCTTAGCTCTACTGCCTCATACATACCTGTCGATGCACCCGATGGAACTGCGGCTCTTCCTACTGTTCCATCTTCTAGATATACTTCTACCTCTACTGTTGGAAAACATCTTGAGTCTATGATTTGCCTTGCGAGGACGTCTACAATTTCTAAATAATCTTTCATTTCTATTCCCTCCTTATCATTTTAATTGATAATTATTATCAATTTAATTATAATATATTTCTGTCTTATATTAAAGTATTTTTTTACTCACTATAATATTATTAGTAATTTTTTCTTGAATATTCATCAGCTTTACTTTTAAATCTATTTATTATCTTTTATTCTTAATATTATAAACAAATTTCTATATAACAAGGAGTAATATAAATTAATAATCACTAATGTTTCAAGTTTATGTTATCATTCAAGAAATGATAAATACTCAGATTCACAATATCTTTTAAATTTCAATTCCCAAGCTACTGCTTTTCTCGAGTCTATTTTTCTTATTCCCTCAATAAAATCCTCTAAAACGCCTATCTTATTTAATCCTTTCATTAAATGTCTTGGGTAATCAATCTTTTTACTATATGCTTTTTTAGGGTCTATTATCATAAGTTTCTCATTATTAGAAACATAAATGTCTTTACATCTAACATCTAATTTTTTGAATCTCAATTTTTTGAATTCTCCTAATAGTTCATATATATTTTTGATTAATTTTTCACTTAATCCATTTTCTTTTATATGTTTATCTAGTCTTTTACCGTCTACTAAATCCCTTATCACATACAAATTCCCTTTTTTATACAAATGTGGAAAGTACTTAGATCCATTTGTCCTCTCCAAAATACTTCCTTCATCATTACATACTTTCTTTCTTAAAAATATCTTAATTGCCTTTCTATTTGGTAATTCATAAACTATACCATTATGCCCTTCACCTAAATAATTGGCTTCTCTAAATAGTTTTTCTGTAACTTCGTCAAAATCAGCGGAGTATGCAAAATTTTTTTTCATATTATCAACCCTAAATCTTTTTTATAAGTATATTAATTTGCAATTTAGTTTATGCAATTTCACTTAAATGATTCCCTAAAATCCTGTAAATCTTTTCTTTTTTAAATATATTATTTAAACTAAATTGTCTTAAAATGAATCAATATTGTATACTTTTGAGAATCTTATGTTATTTAATATTTAGATATAAAAAAGAAGAAGACTACCTTAAAAGAATCAATTCTTTTAAGGTAGTCTTGTATAGTAAATAACTTATTTATTTACTATTAAATTTTCACCAGTCATTTCTGCAGGCACTTCAAGTCCTAATTGAATTAACATAGTTGGTGCGATATCAGCAAGTTTTCCATCATTTAATTTCTTACCTTCTGTATCATTTGCAACCCAAACAAAAGGAACTGGATGTGTAGTATGAGCTGTAAATGGATTTCCTGTTGAAAAATCTATCATAGTTTCAGCATTACCATGATCGGCTGTAATAAATACGCATCCGTCTTTTTCCAAAATCTTATTTACGATATTTCCTACACATTCATCAACTGCTTCAATTGCTTTAACAGCAGCTTCAACAATACCTGTATGTCCTACCATATCAGGGTTAGCAAAATTTAAAATTATCATATCATATTTGTCACTATCTAATCTGCTTAGCAGTTCTTCAGTTACTTCATATGCACTCATTTCTGGTTTCAAATCATAAGTTGCAACCTTTGGTGAAGGAATTACTTTTCTATCTTCTCCTGGATTTTCTTTTTCTACTCCTCCATTAAAGAAGAAAGTAACGTGAGCATATTTTTCTGTTTCTGCAATTCTTAATTGATTTAAGCCTTTGCTGCTTACATATTCTCCAAGAGTATTAGTTAGAGTTTGAGGACTATATGCAACATGTACTCCTTCTAAAGTCTTATCATATTGTGTCATTGTTACAAAAGTAAGGCTTAAAGTTTCTCTCTTAAATCCTGCAAATTCTTTATCGTTAATTGCTCTTGTTATTTCTCTAGCTCTATCTGGTCTAAAATTAAAGAATACAACTGAATCACCATTTTTTATGTTTGCAATTGGGCTTCCATTTTCAGTTATTACTGTTGGTAATACAAACTCATCAGTTTTATTATCCTTATATGATTTATCTATAGCTTCTACTGCACTAGCTGCAGTTTCACCTTCTCCTAAAACTAATGCATTATATGCAAGTTCAACTCTTTCCCATCTATTATCTCTATCCATTGCATAGTATCT
>JAEZKY010000310.1 GCA_023435985.1 Bacillota bacterium
GCATGTGTTAAGCACGCCGCCAGCGTTCGTCCTGAGCCAGGATCAAACTCTCAATTAAAAGTTTAATCTTAGCTTACTCAAATAAAAATTGCTGGTTTACTTAAATGTACTTATTATTTTCTGTTCATTTTTCAAAGATCTTGTTACCCTCAAGCAACTCATTTAGTTTATCATCTAGTTGAATTAATGTCAACATCTTTTTTTTGATGTTTTTTCATTTTTCATCAACTCTCGCGACAACAAAACTTATTATATCACCATATCCATCATCCACTTCTAATTTGATAGCATTTTTTTATAAATATTCCTCACTTTCTTCATTTTACTCATTATTACTCAATTATATACAAAGTGATACGCTAGGATATGTTTAATTAATCTCTTTAATCCTATCCTAAGTATCACTTCTATTTTTAATGGATTTCAGTTAATACTTCCATTTATTTTTTACCATATCCCTACTCTTTCTTCAGGCTTTACGTACATTTCATCGCCTTCTTTTATATTATAAGTTTTATAAAAATCTTCAAATTGTGATAATACTACATTAACTCTAACTTTCTTTGGAGCATGTGAATCATTATTTAATAAATACTCCTTTAGCTCTTTAGTTGAGACTTCCCTCCAAATTGTTGCATAATTTTCAAATAAAGCTTTTAAATCTGGATTTTCTATCTTCTTTGCAATATCTAAGACGCAGGCTATACCTCCCAAATCACTTATATTTTCCCCTACAGTTAAAAAGCCATTTACGTGTTTTCCATCATTCATTTCTATATTAGAGTAGTAGTCTACTATCTTCTTGCTTCTACTAATAAACTCCTCATAATCATTTTCATTCCACCAATTTTTTAGTTTCCCATTTTCATCAAATTGGGCTCCTGTATTATCAAAGGCATGGGTAAGTTCATGGCCAATAACAGCACCAATTCCTCCAAGATTTTTTTCTTTACTTGCATTTTTATCATAAAATGGTGATTGTAATATTCCTGCCGGAAATACAATCTCATTATTCAATGCGTTGTAATAAGCGTTTACTGCGCAAGCTCCCATATTCCACTCACTTTTGTTAACAGGCTTATCTAACTTTAAAAATTGTCTCTTGCTTTGTGACATATAAATACTCATTGCATTGTCTACTAATGAACCATCCTCGTCATATGATTTCACTTCTATATCACTATAATCATTCCATTCTTCAGGATAACCTATTTTTACATTAACGTGTTCTAATTTGCTCAGTGCTTTCTTCTTTGTTGATTTACTCATCCATGTGTTATTTTTCAATCTCTTTTCAAAATTTTTTATTATTTCCTTAGACATATTTTCTACATCATCTTTAGATTCTTTGTCAAAATACTTATTTACATATAACTTACTTATAATTTCATTTAATTGGCAGCTTACAAATTTAACTCCACATCCTTCATTTAAATCAGTAGGCTCTACTCCATAGAATATTCTTCTTAATTCGTCGCAGGCTTCTCTATGCTGCATTGTCAAAAGACTGTCTGTATTTAGTAATATACTTGTTTTCAAATAACTCTTCATATTCTCTATATTCTTTTCTGTTATAAATGAATTCACTAATCTCAGTTCCTCTGGATTTTCTACTATCACCTTATTAGCTTTATTTATATTTAAGTTGATTAACAGCTTAGAAAAGTTTATATTGGGCACTAATTTATCTAACTCCTTAACTGTATACACATTATATGATTTTAAAACTCTGTCTTCGTCTTTAGCCTCTTCTTCATAAGATGGTATCATCTGCGCTATATTTTTTTCAATGTTATAAAAAGTCTGAGCATTATTTTTTGCCTCTTCTTCACTTTCTCCATACAATACATGTAATTTAGTCAAATAATTAATGTACGCATCTTTTATCTTTTTTCCATTTTCACTATTATCCTTGTAATAAAAAGAATTACCTAAGCCAAGATTACTACGTGATACATATAAAACATTTATATTACTGTCTTTATAGTCCGGTCCAACTCCTAGATTAATTAGAGGTTGAAAATATGAGAATTCATTGTTTCCTAATATGTCTTTTAGTTTTTCTATGCTTTCTATTTCATTAACCATATTAATATATTTTTTTATTGGCTTTACACCTAATTCATTTCTCTTTTGCACATTCAAATAATTGTTATATAAATTTAAAACCTTTATCTCGTCATCATTTTTATTATATTTCTCTTTATTCTTTTGTATATCTAGTATTATGGTGAGCATGTCATCATTTACCTTTCCACATACTTCTTCAAAAGTCCCATACGAAATGTATCCATCTTGAAGTTTTGTACTCAATAACCATTCTTTATTTACTGCATTATAAAAGTCATCTTGTACTCTTATATCTTTAATGCGTTCTATATTCCTTTTATTAGCAGTTCCTATTGCTTTGAACTCAAAGCTATATGCAGTATTATCCAAAGACATTGATATACACAAAATAAATACTATTATTGCTGAAATTTTCTTTAGTACATACTTTCTCATATTATTCCTCCTTATCTCATTAAATTCACACTATATTCTCTATAAATCAATGTATTTCCACTTGACTTAGAATAAGTGTCTAATACTATTATTTAATTTATTGCTATAAATAATACGTACTTTTGAAATAAAAAAACTACCTTTAATTTTTATCTTTAAAGGTAGTTTTCTTTTACTAATTTTCTTATTTTTTTATGTTTCAGCGGTGGAAGCATCTATGATACAACTCCTGCAATTATAATGCCAATAGCAATCATAAAGCCTGCTATAACAATAGCCATAGCAATATTTTTCTCCTTTAGTTCCTGATTAAAATCAATTTTAGTTAACACCTTATCAAAAAACCAATATCCAAAAATTAAAAGTATAATTCCTATTAATCCAAAGATAATGCTTGATACAATATTATTGAGAATACCATCCATAAAAATTATCTCCTTTCTTAATTTTACTTAATATATGTAGGCATATATATAGCATTTTTATTAGTTATAAAGTCACCCATTCTAGTGTATATTCCAGATGGTCTATCATCTGTTATATATACTCCTATAACAGGAAACTGATATTTACTATATTCTTTTATTGTTGAATGTGCCTCAATATTTAAAGGCCTAGTATTTATTCTATTTTGAAATATAACATCATTTAAACTGCTATTTTCCGAATAACTCAATGTAATTCCAGAACCTTCTCTCGATAAATATGGCTTGGCTACATAATCAGGTGAAAGCTTATTATCCGGTTCTAAGCATGTGTATGGTATATACTTTAAAATAAATTTTTCCTCATCTTCTGTAAAAAATTCTTTCCCTATTAATTCATAAATCACCGCAAAAAACGCTTTAGACTGAGTTATCAATGTATGCGCTGGATTTATTAAATAATCTCCAGAATTTAAAATTTCAATTGTCTGTTGCATTTTCTCATCATAACAAAACCAATCTAAAGGATAATGCCTATAAATAGCATCAATTTCTTTTCCATAAAGATAAAGTTTATTGTTCTTAGCCTTCAAATCATATATATTTCCAAAAGTAATATCATACTGTTGCAGTTCCTTTAATATTTCAGCAATTAAGTTACTTGTATATATATCTTCATAATACCATGAAGTCACGACTCCTATATTTTTCACTTTTTTATATTGTTTAAATTCTTCTAATATATGTGAAAATACATCTTTTATTTTATTCCTAAAATTTTCATTAGGATCAGAATATTTAATTTTTAATTCTTTACTGACTACAGAGTTTACACCAATAGCTTCAACTAAACCCGCTGGGGTTTCTGAATTGAACTCTAAAATTTTTAATTCTCCATTATTATCAATAACAAAATCTATTCTTCCTAATGCACAAAGAACAGAAGTGCATGAAATAGAAGTTAACTTATAAAGCTCTTCCGGTATTCCAAGTATAGGTCCCAAAAGTTCTATGTTTTTTTGTACATATGGATACATTCTTTTTAATATCGCACAAAACTTATGACTTGCAAAAAGCATTTCCTTATAAATACTTTCATCTATAATCAATGAATCTAAGGAAATATACTCATTATAATTTGTATATGCTCCTGTAAAATCATATTTAAAGGTGATCTCTTCTATTAATTTATCCCAAACTTTCTTTCTATTATTTCCTTTGAATTTTTCTATATAAATTGGTATATCTTTAACTCCTAATGGACACATCCATGTGTAGTTATCATTAGTCAAAAAATCGCTGCTCCACCTAACTAAAAATCCTTGAACCTTATCCTTTATTAAGTAAACACCAAAATTTCCAAAGGCTAAAGTAGGAATATTCATATTAAAATCGCTTGGAGCATAAGTATAGTCTTCTTTTATATTAATTAAGTTTTGCTTTACATGTATTTTCGGGCTTTCTAATATAATTTTTATCTGCTTTTCCCACGTCTCTTGCGTATACATCTTCCCAATGTATACTTCTTGGCTATATCTTCCTAAGGAAGACTTGATAACATAATTATCTTTATTTTTTATTACCTCATCAATGTGATTTGCTTCTAATATTTCCGTATAAGGTATACATTTGCGAATAACTTCCTTATCCATTAAAGAGAGAATCTTAGAATCTTTCTTCACCAAATCCCATAAATAAGCAAGGAAGCCTTTTGCTTGAATAGCAATAATTCTTGGGTCATTGATTAAAAATAACTTTCCTTTATCAACGCACTCTAAAATTTCGTTTATATTGGTAATTTCAGAGAAGAATTCAGTAGGAAATAGCCTTAAAATTACAGTTAACTTAATAGTTGAATATCCATAGACATATCCATCTTTAACAGACAAATTAGTAGGACCTACCTGTACAATATTAATATTTGTATTCTTTAATATATATTTAAAGTAGAAGCTATGATGAAATTCTTCATAATGACATGGATCCATCAAAAATCCCACGTTTATTTTTTCTTTAGCTCCTGAATACTTAAAGCAGATTTCTATCAGCTCACTTATTAAAGTATCTATAAATTTACAATTTAAATTTCCTTCAAAATTACTCTTACCTGCTAAATGTATTTCTTTTTGCCCACAAGGTTTATCATAATTAAATTCAGCAAAATAAATATTATTATCAATATCTATAAATGTATCGTATCTTGTCCAAAACATTGGTGAAACTGGGCACTTTAAATCAAATATCTTTTCTTTAAGAATAAAGTTATCAAAATAGTTCAATACTTCCTTATGATTTCCTTTAATTTCATTTAATATCTCCAATGAAATTCTATTTATTTCTTCACTATAAAATATCATCTTCTCATAGGTAACTTTATCAAAATAGAAAGGTATCTGTGAATGAACATGCTCTTCTCCTAATGAACTAACCATATAGTTATTAAATAAAACATTCTCAGTATATTTAAGTTGTTTTTCCATAGCATTATTCACTCCTTTAATTAATCTCTATACTATAAGAATAGTATAAAATTTAACTTGATGAGCTTCCTCCTATTGATCCCGAGTATCCTGAAGTCTTTCCTCCACTTGATCCATCACTTATTGAAGATTTTCCACTTGACGAACCTCCACCATAGCTATGCCATCCTCCAGAATATCCGCCACCGCCCCCAGAACTGTTATTTTCTTGATCGTCATCATCATCTTTTGGATTCGCATTATAACAGCCTCCAAGTCCAATAGGGCTGCCAACTGCGAATGCTGCTGCCACTGCTATTGATAATGCTCTCTTTTTGTTTTCTTTTAATATTTTTCTAATGTCTCTCACTATATCATCACCCTTATTATTTCTACCCTTATATCTTTTTCTATATAATTTACGTATTCTTTTAAATCTTCCTTTATCTCATCCTTAGTTAAAATAGTCACCTTGTTATATCTCATTTCTTTTAGCATTTCAATATAGGGAAGATCATCATCACCTATGCCATATTGATTATTTAGCTTTTCTTTCAAATCTTCAGTTTTTAAATTATTATTATACCTATCATAAGGAATTAGCATAACAAATTTCTTTGGATTTATTTTTTTTAGTTTTAATCCATTATTTATCAACTTACTAATACTATTCTTATTTCCTATTATCCCAAATGGATGAAATAGAAGATTAACATTTAAAATAGGTCGTATACAGTAATCATTATTTAATATTAAGGCTAAATCCAAAATATCTTCTAATGGTAAGTCAACTATTAAGAAATTATCTTCATTACAATTTTCAATTACATCTTTTAATATATTTTCATTTAGTTCATTTATGTTTTCTTCCCTTAGTGAAAAATCATCATATGTTTGCAGCGATACAAATGGTGTACTTCTAAAGAAACATCTAAATTGTCCTAAGTTTGACTTCCATGTTCTGTACAACATTCTCAAATCTACTTCTATTAAATTCATACAATGCCTACCTTTCGTATGTAACAGCATAAATACCATCTAATGATATGCACTGTTTGAACCCATCCTCAGTTATGAACACTACATGACTGTCCCCGCATTGATCTTCACAAACTTCTCCTTTGAACGAAATTTCAGGTTCAGAATTTTGCCAAGAGGTAATATTCAAATACACGTTTATTTCCTTTGCATATGATAAGAAGCCATAAGGAAGCTTGTATATTATAGCAAAATTATTTTTCAGAGATAACATTTGTCTGTAATTTTTGTAATCTATAGTTGTATCAATCACAAAGACTCCATTGTATACAGAATTAACTTCTCCCTCAAGAGTCTCTGTAGGTTTGTCATCAAACCATTCTTCATAAGTTTTATAAACATAAATGTCCATATTTACCTCACACTCGTTCTCTATACTTCAATTAATAACAATATTATAATATATTTATCGCTAATTACATATTATACCTTATACTTTTGCTAAATTTTCATTTAAATTCCTGCTTCATTTTTGCAATAAAGCTCATCTTTAATTTAATGGGAAGCAACCTTGTTATTTGGTTTTTTAAACCAGGAATAATAACATCCTTATTTTTCAAAAATCGTTTATAAGCATATATTACGACCTCTTCCGAAGTCATAGCATTTTGCGGTGTCTTTGTTCCTTCCTTCACAAAAAAATCTGTTTTTGTTGGACCTGGACATAAAGCAGAAACTTGTACACCTTTTTTCTTCGCCTCATACCGAATTGCTCTGCTATAGCTTAATACAAAAGCTTTACTTGCACAATAAGTACTAGTATACGGCCCAGGCTGAAAAGCACCTATAGAAGAAACATTTAAAATTCTGCCCTCTCCACATTTATACATATCAGAAATATATAATTTGCATAGCTCTACAAGATTTATGATGTTTAATATCATCATTCTCTCATCATACTCAAAATTTATTTTATCTGTTGAGCCAACCAATCCTATTCCTGCGTTATTTACAAGTATGGAAATATTCAAATTATCCTCTTTAATCTTATCATATAATTGTATTGCCGCTCCTATCCTTCCCATATCCTGCTGATATATTAATACATGTATACCAAACTCATTCTCTAATTTTCGTTTCATCTTTTGCAAGCTTTCATCATTAGAAGAAACAATTGCAATATCATATCCATCCTTAGCAAAATTCCTTGCAAATTCAAAACCAATCCCACTTGTTCCCCCAGTAATCAATACATATTTCATATGTGACACTCCTCTCTTCTTATAAAATTATAGAAGAAAGAATTATTGTAGTAATTCACATAGGTTAATTAAACGAATTATTTTTAATTTCTTTTCTTATTCTGCTCAAAGATGCTGCTCTTATCCCTATATAAGATGCAATATATTTTAGTTCAACTCTGCTATGTAGCTTCGGATATTCTTTGCAAAATTCTATATATTGTTCTTTTGCATTCATCAAAGCTGAGTTCTTAGCTTTGTTTTCTAACTTTTTAACTATTCTTAAATAATAATCAAAAATCAAAGATTTGAAGCTCTCATCTTTGTTCATAACTTTGTATACAAATTCGTATGGCAACTTAATGCATTCGCAATTCTCCAGACATTCGATTGTAAATGATGAAACCTTTGCTATCCATAAACCTTCAGAAGAAAAGACTTCATTCTCACTGCTAAAACATTTTGTAATATCATTTCCTTGTTCGTCAATGTAATAACCTCTAACTATGCCGCTGATAATAAAATAAAGATTTTCTGCTCTCATTCCTTCCAATAATACAATATGCTTTTCAGGAAATTCCACAAAAGAAGCTTCATTATTAATCATGTCAGCAATATTTTTACCTATTTTAATTCCAAGCCCCTCTTCCAAATACTTACTAGCATTAAACACTTTCATAAACCCCTTCAATTCGCTAATTTTTATACCCTATAACATTCATAACCTCATTGTCATCTTCAACTACAAAAATTTCCTTCCACTTCATTTGATTTTCTCAATCTTCAAAAGTATTATGTTCCCTAAATTTTTGCAAAACATCTTTTAAATGAGTTTTTACCATAACTTCATCATAATTTTTATTGATTATATTTATGATACTGTCAATATCTTCTTTGGTTATTCCTCTTACTTTCATATTTTGCGCCCCCAATTTACATTTAATTGCATTTTTAATAATTATATCATATTTTGCAAGCCACTATTGCTTTTAATTAAAGGTTGGAATTCGTCTTATGTATAACTATATTTTATTTGTATATCCTTATTAACTCCTAACAACATACATTCTCTATGATGAACTAATCATTGATTATCAGCTATATTATTACCTTCTGATATTATAAGTTGACATTATTATATCTCAAGCATATAATTTATATGTAAGTGTAAACATGTAAATACAGACATGTTTATGGTTATATCTATTTATTTAAATATACATCTAGGAGTGATTTATAATGAAAGAATTAAACGAATTTTTTGGAAGTCATTTTATTTATACTTACGAAAATGGCTGGGAATATGAATTTTATATTAAAAATGAAGATACTCTCGATTATCGCATCCATAGTGGAATGGTAGCAGGACGCTGGGTCCGTGATCAAAAAGTAGATGTTGTAAAAATTGCAGATGGAGTCTATAAAGTTTCATGGACTGAACCAACTGGTACAGATGTTTCTCTAAACTTTATGCCAAATGATAAACGTATGCATGGTGTTATTTTCTTCCCTAAATGGGTTCACGAACATCCTGAAATTACAGTTTGCTACCAAAATGACTTTATTGATTTAATGCAAGAATCTCGTTTAAAATATGAGACTTATCCGAAGTATGTTGTTCCAGAGTTTGCCGACATCACTTATTTTAAAAATGAGGGAATAAACAATGAAAAAGTTATCTCTCAAGCACCTTATGAAGGTATGACAGATGATATTCGTTCTGGAAAATTAACTTTTTAAATAAGTAAAATTATATATGCATAAAATAAACAAAACGTTATTCTTAAATAAGGATAGCGTTTTGTTTATATAGATAGCGAACTATCTATATGATATGATTAATTCACAATAATTATTACTACGTATAAACTATTACACATTTTGTAAGTTATGTATTCTCAAAATTTCACCTAATGAAAAATTTGCATTTAGTTGTAGGCTGTGTGGTGTCAGCCTTCTCAATAAAAAATCCTCCGAAATAGGAGGGGATTAAAACTATAATTTTATCTAGTTATCACTATGATTTATCTCCTTCAAAAGGTTCTCCAAAAATAGATTTTAAAGTTAGAAATTATTGTTTTATTTTCTTCACGGTATTGAACAATTATTTTTCCCAATTTATATCCATCAGAATTAAAATAATACCACTTTCCATCAATTTCTTTCCGCCTTGCTGACAATCAACTTCCATCTGCATTCCACTATCCATTACCATTCTGCACTTACTCCTGTTGGATTTAATTCTACTATATAGAATTATGTCATACTTTTTTTAGTACTACTTTTATTATTCATTTCAGCAACTACACATATAAAAAATCAAAATTATTTCCACACTTAAACTAACTTATCCCTCTCCTATATGCTTTTAAATGTTCTTTATATCTCTCGCTCTTATGATAACAGCAAGACTTATGGTCTTTTAGGCAACAAAAAAGGTATATGGTTTTCCATATACCCTTTTATAAAATTAAGTTGTTGCAGTAACTAAACTTATACCTTTTTCGTTTACTATTTCTAAATCACATCTTATATAAATTCTTAATACTTTTACCATTCTTTGGAATCCGTCTTGTGCGTAACCTCATTCCATTTGTATATCCTTATTAATTCCTACGGTTGTATGGATATTAGTCCTCTTAGTTGCCCCTATGCCCTTAATAAATCAACGTTGCCAGTATGAGCGATTTTATTTATATTTTCATGTGCTGTAATACCTTTGATTTCCACTCCAGTTCCATATAATAAATTCTTATCCAATGCAACGGCTATAGCTTTTGAATAAGCATTCATTAATACCAATGCTTTTCACCTTTCAGTACACTGCTTTTCAGTTAGTGTAAGTTTACAGTATCAATACTTTAGGTAAAAAGTGTAAAAATTTTCATACAGTATAAAATAAAAATGCCAACGATTTAACTTTCTCTAAACTGTTGGCATTACTACACTTATGGTGCACTTGGTGAGATTCGAACTCACGACTTCTTAAAAAATATAAGTTGGTACTTTTTACTATTAAGTAGTCACAAATGGCTCAAATACGTTTTTTAATATATTCCATATTATTAAATATTATTGTCCAATTTTATTGAATAAGGGGCAAAAATAGGGCAAATTCAAATTATATTTTCCTTAAATACTATTATCTCCTTGAGTAGTTTTTTAACATAAAATAGATTTACAAGCTGAAACTTAGTTCAATTTTGCAAGCAATATCTGAAAAATCTCTTCATTAATAACATTCTTCCTAAAACTTTACCCTATTATAAAATAATCCTTACTAGTTCTTCGCCCCATGTTCGCCTAATATCCACCACCTTTATGATTCAGCTTATCTACTTGGTATTTTTCTATCTGTTACTCTATACCTTTCTCACTCTCTCTTATCTGATAGACTATCACTTTTAGTCTATCTACTCGGTACCTTTTTTGCTTTTACTCAGTATTTTATTCAAAAACTATTGAAAATTATATATTTTTTAATTTCAAAATATTGATTCAGATTATTTATACAACAATGCTACTTTCTTTAATCGCTACGACCACTCTCTATAGCTAAATCTATTTCTTTACTTACTTTTATATGAGCTCTTGTGTCTTCTTGCCTTATTCCATCAATATTTCTATTTTAACATTAGAAACAATTTTATTCACAATTTTGTCCTTATTATATATACTTATCAACAGCAAACTTTATTATTTGTTGATATTATAATTTATAATAAATAAAAATATATAAAACTTAGTATTTTTAGCCCGTATAAACCAAACCTACCAAGTCTTTCAGTAACAAATAAATACTATATGAATGTCACTTAGGACCCATCATAAATTTATTTGTTATAAATTATAATTCATAACTTTAAGATTAAAATTCCTAATCTATTGGTTATGAGTCAATTGCTTTAATCAACTCTACAAAAAATCAAAAAAAATACCTCAAATGATTTTAATAATCACTTTGAGATATCCTTTTTACTTACCTCGCAACGTCCTACTCTGCCACACAGTCTCCCATGCAGTACCATCGGCGCTATAGACCTTAACTTTCCTGTTCGGAATGGGAAGGAGTGTTACCTCTATGCCATCATCACGAGATCTATTC
>JAEZKY010000038.1 GCA_023435985.1 Bacillota bacterium
TGTATGTGATAAACTATCTTCGTCCATATGGATGTCCTCCTTTTGATTTTAAGTTTGGTCGGCGAAACCTACTTATTATATTATCAAAAGGAGGACTTTTTTTCATGCCCGCCGCTAAAGCTCTTCGGTGCTCACACGCAAAGCGTGTGGTTTATGAGGAGCAACTACCTAGTACGTTGCTCCTAAATAAATATAAAAACCAATTGCTTAAAGCAATTGGCTTTCATTTTTAAATTTATATTATTATATACTTTCTGTTTTCATTGCTCTCATTGCATTTAAAACAGCAATAAGTGCTACTCCAACATCTCCAAATACTGCTTCCCACATAGTTCCCAGACCTGCTGCTACTAATACTAATATTACTAGTTTAATTCCTAATGCAAAAACTATATTTTGCATTACTATACTTCTTGTTTTCTTTGCTATCTTTATAGCTGTAGCAATTTTTGAAGGCTCATCTGTCATTATAACTACATCAGCAGCTTCAATTGCTGCGTCTGAGCCAACGCCACCCATTGCTATACCTATATCAGCTCTAGCCAATACTGGAGCATCATTTATTCCATCTCCAACGAACACAATTTTACCTTTATTAGATTTCTCTTTAAATAATGCTTCCAGCTTTTCAACCTTTTGATCTGGCAATAATTCAGCATGAACTTCATCTAATCCTAATTCTTCAGCAATCTTAATTCCAACAGTTTTATTATCTCCTGTGAGCATAATACTTTTCTTAATCCCAATATTTTTTAATGCTTTTATAGCTTTTGCTGAATCCTCTTTTACCTCATCTGATATAACTATATATCCTGCATATTTTTTATCTACAGCAACATGAACTACAGTTCCTATAGTCTCAACTTGCTTATAAGGTATATTTTCTTCATTCATTAACTTATAATTACCAGCAAGTACCTCTTTTTCATCAAGGACAACCTTAACACCATGACCTGATATTTCTTCATAATTTTTTATTTTATCTTTACTTATTTCTTTATCATAAGCCTTTAATATAGATGCTGCTATTGGATGATTAGAATAATTTTCTGCATAGGCTGCTAAATTCATAAGTTCCTCTTTGGAAATATTATTTTCCGGTTTTATTTCTGTTACCTTAAATATCCCCTTTGTGAGTGTTCCTGTTTTGTCAAACACAACCATTTCAACAGAATTTAACGCTTCAAGATAATTTCCACCTTTAACTAATATTCCATTTTTTGATGCTCCACCTATTCCTCCAAAGAATCCAAGAGGTATAGATACAACTAAAGCACAAGGACAAGAAACTACTAAAAATGCTAATGCTCTATAAATCCACTGTGAAAATGTTGCTCCTTCTATGACAAGTGGTGGTATTACCGCTAATGCCAATGCTGCAAATACAACTGCTGGAGTATAAAACCTTGCAAACTTTGTTATAAAATTTTCTGTTGGAGCCTTTTTGCTGCTTGCATTTTGAACTAAATCCAATATTTTAGAAACAGTAGAATCTCCAAATTCCTTCTCAACTTTTATTGTTAATAGGCCATTTTTGTTGATAACTCCACTTAAAATGCTATCTCCAACTCCTACTTTCCTAGGAACACTTTCACCAGTTAATGCAGCCGTATCTATCATAGAATTACCTTCAATTACTTTCCCATCTAAAGGAACTTTCTCTCCTGGTTTTACTACTACTACATCACCTATTTTAACTTCTTCTGGCTCCACTTTTTTAATATCACCATTTATCTTTAGGTTAGCAAAATCCGGCCTAATATCCATAAGAGCCGATATAGACTTTCTTGAACGATTAACCGCCATATCCTGAAACATTTCTCCTATTTGGTAAAAAAGCATAACCGCTACACCCTCAGGATATTCACCTATAGCAAAAGCACCAATAGTTGCAATAGTCATTAGAAAATTCTCATCAAAAACTTGACCCCTAACTATATTCCTACATGCACCTAGAACAACTTCTCCTCCTACAAGCACATAACTTACCAAATATAAAATAAGCTCTACTGAATTAGGAAATTTCATAACAGTTGCTATTCCAAATATTATAGCACCTATAACAAGTCTAATAATCTCACCCTTATTATTTTCCTCATCAATTTTTTCATTTTTGCTTTTTGACAATTTATCTGTACTATCAAGCAAAATCATCTTTACATCTGGTTCAATTCTTTTAACTATTTTTTTAATATCATCCAAAATATCATTTTGCTTCGATGAATCTTCTATTTCTATAGTAAGCTTTGTAGATACGAAATCTACAACTGCAGACTTCACACCATCTAAATTATTAGATTCTCTTTCTATTTTTGCAGCACAGTTACCACAGCATAACCCTTCTAGTAAAATTTCTTTTTTAAAAACTTTCTCATTGACTTTTTCTCTAACTTTAACATGAGATTCTATACTTGTTACAATATTAGTTATCATTTCTACTATTTCTTCTACTCTACTAGCCTCTTTTATTTCTAATATTAAAGTTTTAGTAAGAAAATTTACGCTTGCAGAAGTAACTTCATCTAATTCACTTATTCTTTTCTCCATTTTAGCTGCACAATTTGCACATCCAAGTCCCTCTAATATAAATTCTTTTCTTATTTTTTTCATGCTTTCTTTATTAGCTAATTTAGCTTTCTTTACAGTGCCATCAACTATTTTTATATTACTTGCCATGGTTACCCCTCCTCTTGCTTAAATCTACTTTTTCTCTGATATGTGGGCTAATCCCTGATCAAAAATCCTCTTAACATGTTCATCTTCTAATGAATAATAAACTACCTTGCCTTCTCTTTTATATTTAACTAATCTTGCCTGCTTTAAAACTCTTAGTTGGTGTGAAATAGCAGATTGTGTCATTCCAAGTAAGGCTGCTATGTCGCAAACACACATTTCAGCTTCAAATAATGCACACAATACTCTTATTCTTGTAGAATCTCCAAGAACTTTAAATAAATCTGCTAAATCATAAAGTGTTTCTTCTTCCGGAATAGATTTCTTAACTTTATTAATTATATCTTCATGAATTATAGTACAATTGCAAACTTCAATATTTCTATCTTCCAAAATAATAATCCTCCTCGCATGAACATATGAATGCTTGTTCATATGTTCATTATATTCAAAGAATTAAAATATGTCAATAAAACAGGAAATATTTTCTGATAAATTTTTGATTTAGTTTAGGTGTAATTTTAGTCTGCATATATTAAATATCTCTGCATTTTTCAAATGCTGCTCTATGTAGTAATGTCTCTATTT
>JAEZKY010000062.1 GCA_023435985.1 Bacillota bacterium
CTATAGCACCTACTGTAGGAGTTACTCTTATTGCCGCTTGTGCTTCAAATGTTGCAGAAACACATCTTCCAACAACAATAAGATTCTCAATATCTTCTGGAACTAAGATTCTAAACGGGATATTGTAGTAATCTCCCCATTCAAGCATTTTACTAGTTGTTCCCTCTCCATCTGGGCTATGTACATCAATAGGATACCCTGAATGAGCTATTGTATCTTCAAACTTTTGTTTATTAAGTAGATCTTCAGCACTTAAAGTATATAATCCTTTAATTTGTCTTGAACCTCTTACCCCTATAGAAGGGCCGCTTTGTATGAAAGTTGCATTTTCAAATCCAGTAAGATATTTTTTAAAGAAAGCTTCTAATTCCCTGCACTGTCTTCTTCCTTCTATTTCAGCTTTACTTAAACTCCATGGATCAGTACTATCACATCCTAATATTCTTGTGGTGTTAACTATAATCTCTCCAGGATTATTAGTTTCAAAGAAAAGTACATCCTCTCTTTTTATAGATATCTCACCTTTTTCTTTTGCTTCGTTAAACTCCTTGACAAATCCTATCACTGATAATCTTGGAACCTTGTCCATTGTAGTAACATCTTTATGAATTCTTTCAAAATTTTTAGGATCCTTTTTTATGAATTCCTTTAATTTTTCCATATTTACGTCTTTTACTTTCATGTTCAAAGTCATCGGCTGAGCTGCTCCATCCTTTTCTCTTCCTTTAGTGAAAGGAAGACCAGCAAAGGCTCCAAGATCTCCATCCCCAGTGGCATCAATAAATATTTTTGATTTAATATCACTTAATCCAGCTTTATTACATATTTTTATACTCTCTACCTTACTATTGCTTACTTGAACACCAGCAAGCATAGTATGATATAGCACTTCTCCACCGCTTTCTAATAACATTGATTCAAGCTCGTATTTCATTGCTTCTGCATCAAATGGTGTTACGGAATACGTATACATACTAGAGTCTAAAATGTGACCTGGAGATTTTCCTGCTTTCTTTAATCTTTCTATTAATTCATCTGTAATTCCACGAATAACTTGCTTATCACCAGCATGAAATGTCATCATCGGACCTACTCCTGCACCAGTTAATGATCCGCCAAGGAACCCGTTAGTTTCAATCACTAATGTTTTAGCACCTTCTCGTGAAGCTGCTATAGCTGCTATTGAACCAGAAAAGCCCCCTCCAACTATAACAACATCATAATTTTTCATAAAACTCCTCCTCTTAATTATTTTTAAGTCTTGAGATCTTTAACTAAAAATATCTCACTAACTTTAATATTACTTTACCACACCTTTTCATTTTCGTAAACAGTTTCAGAAAATTTTTTTCTATTTTTCCGTTTTATATGTTTATTTTTTTCATATTTATGTAATATTCAATGGTTTTATACTATGTAAGAACCTTCACTAACCTTAGTTATTGGGTAAGTATCAAGTAATTCTATTTCTTTAACCCTAACTCCACTTTCATAATCAAATATAGATTTTATAGCTACTTGTCCAAATAAATTTTGTCTTTGAGATATTAAAATATCTACAATTCCAGCTTTAACTGCATTTATATTGTAATCCGTATTATCAAATCCAATAAGTTTTATATCCATTAAATTAGAAGATTTCTTTAAAAGTTCCGCAACCTTTATAAAGTGTAGATCTAATCCAGCTATAACTTTAACATCAGGATACTTAATCAAAGCATCCTTAAGATATTTCATTCTTTCATCTATATCACCATTATTTATTTCAACATCAACTATTCTAATATCTGAATGAGCATGCAAATACTCTTTAATTGCTTTCATTCTCATATCTGCTATTGCACTTTTACGTACTGTGCTTAATATAATATCACCTTTTCCCTTAGCTACTTTTATTATTGCTTCTGCAACACTAATGCCTGCTTTATAGTTATCGGTTCCAATATAGGCTAATCTATCACTTCCATGTAAATCACCGTCTACACATATTGTTTTTATTCCGTTTTTGCTCAGCTTATTGACAACAGGGGTAACAATTTCAGCATCCCATGGATGAACTATTAAATAATCAATACCGCCATCTTTTTCAGTTAATTCATTAATTATAGCTGCTTGTTCTTCAGGCCTACTTTTTAAATAGTTTTCTGGATACCTAACTATAAGCTTATATCCATATTTTTTAGCTGTTTCCTTGGCTATCTTAATCATATTTATCATATATGGATCACTTTCCGGCAATATGGTCACAAAGCCAATCCTTTTTTTTCTATTCTTCTCACATTCAACATTGTAATGAGCTATTTGACTTTCTACACTATCTATCCTACTTTTTAACTTTTTAGCAATATCCGATAAAATAATCATTGAATTCTTTTGATGCATGCTTACCTCAACAGCTTCTCCTGTTGATGCTGCAGTTTCCTCTGAAATAGCTGCAATATTAGTAATATCATCAATTATTGAATTTTTCAACTGTTCCAACTTATCCATACTATCTTTTACCACAGAATATTGATTAGTGCATTCGATGATACAATGATCTATATTATTAAAAGCTTTATTGACATCCTTTACAGAATCAAGTTGCAAATTTAACTTGCCCTCTGCAGAATTAATTATTGTTTCAGTTGAATCAATTTCTGTGTTTATTTCGCTTACAATATTTTTTATCTCATGAGCTGATTTAAAGCTTCTATCTGCTAATTTTCTAACTTCAGTTGCAACAACTGTAAAACCTTTACCCGCTTCACCAGCTCTTGCAGCTTCAATAGATGCATTTAATGCTAGCAAATTGGTCTGATCTGCTATTTCTGTAATTACTGAAACTATTTGATTAATATTATCAGCTCTTAATTTTAGCATTCCTATACTATTAGAAACATTAGTAAAAGCATCTCTAGTTTCAGCACTTTTAGTTAAAGTATCATTTACATTTGTGCTACCATGCAAACTTGCATTTTCTAATAACTGAATTCTATCTTCTATAACTTTCATTGCACTATTGACATCTTCAAATTTAAGTGATAATCCTTCCACTGAATTCATACAACTTTCTGTTTCACCTGCTTGTTGCTGAGATCCTTTAGCTACTACGTCGTTAAGACTCATTAAAGTTTTTGATAACTCTTCTGTCTCATCTGCAGTATCTATTACTGAATCACCCAAAGCTGATATTTCAGCAACATAACCTTTAAAAAACTTTAAAAGTTTAATAAATTCATCGATAATAAATCTCTCCTCTGAACTTAAATTCTCATTTTCATCACATTTCAAATTACCAGTTTTAATTTTTTCAATTACAACATTTTTACTTATAGATTCATTTTCTCTAAATTTGAAATTCTGTAATTTAGTTAAAGAAATAATCCCAATCCCGCCGATAATAAATATTGGTATTTCTAATAATGGAAACAACCTCCTTAAAATAAATACCAAAACAAATAATATTAACACTAACGATTGATTGATTAAATTTCTACTCATATGCATTATCTTTCCTCCACTCATTATTAAACTAAATAATACCTTTAATTGTAAGATAGCATATTTTTTTACACATGTAAACATAAACAGAAAACTTTTTTCATTTTTTGCGAATATTTTGTTTATAGAAATTTCACGACAGAATATTAATTTTCATATTCCTAATTAAAGATATTATTAATAAAAATGAAGGTATTAAATTTTAGCTAAAATAATTATCTTATACTTTAATTACTGTTACTTGAATATATATAAAATAAATAACCCACGAAAATCCAAATTGATTTTCGCGGGTTTTATGGTGGAGGCGAGGGGGAACCTTTAAAATCCAGCATCTGCATTTATTATATCTATCATTTTAAGCAAGATGCTAGAATCCCCGCTCCAAGTA
>JAEZKY010000084.1 GCA_023435985.1 Bacillota bacterium
GCTCTAGAGGTAGTTGGCTTAGTAGAAAGTAGGCAAGGGGCAGGAAATTACATAAAAACTAATTTTGATAATTCACTATTTGAGCCTATTTCAGTCATGTTTATGTTGCAGGAAAGCTCACCAAAGGAAATGTACGACTTAAGAGAAACATTAGAGTTGCAGTGTGCTAGATTGTCTGCTAAAAATATAGAAGACAATGAACTTGATCTTTTGACAGCAATTTTAGATAGAATGTATATTGCAGAAAGTGAAGAAGAAAGTCTTAAATTAGATATTAAGTTTCACTACTTAATTGCAAAGTCATCAAGGAACGTATTACTATTAAATGTTCTTGACGTTATATCACAGCTTGTGGATGAATTTATTCAGAAATTTAGAATGCAAATTTTGCATGCAGGAAATACTAAAGAAAATTTGCTAGAGATACATGAAAATATAGTAAGAGCTTTGAAGCTGAGGGATGAATCAAAAGCGTATAATGCTATGTTAGAACATTTTGAGTTGATTAGAAAAGCTTATGGCTATGAAAATTAGACTTACTTTATAAGTAAATAGAAGAGATATACTGGAATTATCAGCACAATTCAAGTTGCAATGATAATTCCAGTATTTGTTTTGTTATTTTTTAAACAATCAAATGTAGAAGAAATGAATTTAAGCTCAAGTTATGAAATTTTTTGAAAGAGATTAACTAAATTTAATGTTATATAAAATGCATGAATACGAAGTTATAAAAAAATGCGTCATGTAAACATTTTCTGTTAAAAAAATAACAATTCTTTACAACGGATATTTAGAGATCTATAATTAAATTAGAAATTGGTCATACCAATTTAAAATTGGTATGACAAGTAAATAAAAATCCAAAGATAAAATCATATCTATCCACTTATACGCAAAGCGTGAAAATTATGACTAGTGCTACATAGTAAGTAAATTTTAAAATATAAATTTTTAGGAGGAAAGTTATTATGAATATCTTAGTTTGTATTAAACAAGTACCAGGAACTTCAAAAGTAGAAGTTGATCCAGTCACTGGAGTATTAAAGAGAGACGGTATAGACTCAAAAATGAATCCATATGATTTATATGCTTTAGAAGCCGCCTTAAATATTAAGGAAGAAAAAGGCGGAACAGTTAAAGTTTTGAGTATGGGACCTAATCAAGCGTTAAGCGTAATAAGAGAAGCCTATACAATGGGAGCAGATGAAGGAGCCTTGCTATCAGATAGAAGATTTGGAGGGGCTGATGTTTTAGCTACATCATATACAATTGCTCAAGGTGTTAAAGAAATGGGAGATTTTCAATTAATAATTTGTGGTAAGCAGACTACAGATGGAGATACAGCACAAGTTGGACCTGAAATGGCAGAGTGGTTAAATATACCTCATGTAGCAAATGTAAAAAGTATAATTGAAATAGAAGATTCATTTATTACAGTAGAAATGGACATGCCTGAAAGTATTGAAACTGTAAAAATAGCATATCCATGTTTGATTACAGTAGATAAAGGAATTTTTGAGCCAAGATTACCTTCTTATAAAAAGAAATTATCTACAAAGGATAGAGAAATTAAGATATTGAGCCTTAATGATTTCAATGATAAAAATGAAAAAAATTATGGATTAAACGGTTCACCAACTCAAGTGGAAAGAATATTTCCACCTGAAGTTAATAATGACAGAGAGATGTGGACAGGAAGTTCAAATGAATTAAGTAAAAGAATAGGGAATAAGTTAAAGGCATTGAAATTCATTTAGTTAATGGACAGTAAGATTAAGAAATATTTTAATATTTTTAAGTAAAAGAAGGAGACGAGATTATGGCAAAATTGGTTATAAATCAAGATAAGATAACAAATATTGAAGAGTTAATAAAAATTTGTCCTTTTGGTGCTCTTGAGAATAACAATGGAAAGGTTGAAATAAGTGGAGCATGCAAGATGTGTAGGCTTTGTGTCAAAAAGGGACCTAAGGGTGCGGTTGAATATATAGAAGAGGAAGTTAAGGAAATAGATAAAAGTGCTTGGAATGGAATTGGAGTTTATGTTGACCATGTAGATGGGGAGATACATCCAGTTACTTATGAGCTAATAGGAAAGGCTAGAGAATTAGCAGGTAAAATAAATCATCCTGTTTATGCAGTATTTGTAGGCAGTAATATTTCTCACAAAGCAGAAGAGCTTTTGCATTATGGTGTAGATAAGGTTTTTGTATATGATGATAAAGAATTAGAATGTTTTAGAATAGAGCCATATACAGCGGCCTTTGAGGACTTTATAAATAATATAAAGCCAACTGCACTATTAGTTGGAGCGACTACAATAGGGAGATCATTAGCGCCAAGAATAGCAGCAAGATTTAAAACAGGACTCACAGCGGATTGCACAATCTTAGATATAAAAGAAAATACAGACTTAGTTCAGATAAGACCAGCATTTGGAGGAAATATAATGGCTCAAATAGTTACTCCAAATTCTAGACCACAACTTGCAACTGTTAGATATAAAGTTATGACAGCTCCAAAAAGAAGCGAAGAAATTAAAGGTGAAATAGTTAATTGTAAAATAGGTAAAGAAAAATTACGATCTGGAATTACAGCTCTTGAAATAAAGAAAAAAGTTTCAGAAGTAGGTATAAGTGATGCAGAAGTCATCGTAGCAGCTGGAAGAGGAATTAAGTCAGAAAAAGACTTAGAAATGGTAAAGGAATTAGCTAAAGCTTTAAATGCAGAATTCGCATGTACTAGACCATTGATTGAAGCAGGCTGGGTCGATGCAAAAAGACAGATTGGATTAAGTGGAAGAACTGTAAGACCAAGACTGATAATAACTTGTGGTATATCAGGAGCAGTTCAGTTTACAGCTGGAATGAATAATTCGGATTATATATTTGCTATTAATACAGATGAAAAAGCACCAATATTCAAGGTTGCGCATTATGGAGTTATTGGAGATATGTATGAGGTAATTCCTGAATTAATAGAAAAGATAAAACTTGCTAAGGAGGCATAGGCTATGAGTTATAAAGAAGTTGAATTAAAGGATTATGAATATATATTAGCTATTGCAGAAAATGATAAGGAAAGAGTGTTCTTTAGAAGTGAAATAAATGAAGATTATAGTCATGATGAATTAGGTGGAATTAAAAAGATGCCTGACATAGTAATCCAAGCTATAAGCACAGAGGAAGTTTCAAAAGTAATGAAGTATGCTTATGAAAATAATATTCCAGTAACTCCAAGAGGATCGGGTACAGGGCTTGTAGGTGCAGCAGTTCCTCTTAAAGGTGGAATAGTTATTGATCTTAGTAGAATGAATAAAATACTAGAATTAGATGATGAAAATTTAACTCTTACTTTAGAAACAGGCGTATTACTTATGGACATTGGTAAATATGTTGAAGAATTTGATTTGTTCTATCCTCCAGATCCAGGCGAAAAATCAGCAACAATAGGTGGAAATATAAGTACTAATGCAGGTGGAATGAGAGCTGTAAAGTACGGAGTGACTAGAGATTATGTAAGAGGACTTGAAGTTGTTCTTCCAAATGGAGATGTAGTTAATTTAGGAGGTAAAGTTGTTAAAAATAGTTCGGGTTATTCCTTGAAGGATTTAATGATTGGTTCTGAAGGAACTTTGGGAATAGTAACAAAGGCGATATTGAAACTATTACCACTTCCTAAAAAGGCAGTAAGTCTTCTTATACCTTTTGGCAGTCTTGGACAAGCAATAGAGACTGTTCCTAAAATAATTAAATCTAAATCAATACCAACAGCAATTGAATTTATGCAGAGAGAAGCTATCCTTGCAGCAGAAGAATTTTTAGGAAAAAGCTTCCCGGATAAATCTTCAGATGCATACTTATTGTTAACTTTTGATGGAAATTCCACAGAAGAAATTGAAAAGGATTATGAAAATGTTGCTAATATCTGCTTAGAAGCAGGAGCACTAGATGTATTTATTTCAGATACAGAAGAAAGACAGGAATCAATATGGTCAGCTAGAGGATGTTTTCTTGAGGCGATCAAGGCTCTAACTAGCGAAATGGACGAAGTTGATGTTGTTGTTCCAAGAAATAAAATTGGAGAGTTTGTAACTTTCACACATGAGCTTGAACACAAAGCCAATATAAGAATAAAAAGTTTTGGGCATGCTGGAGACGGAAATTTGCATGTATATATATTAAGAGATGAATTAAAAGAAGATGAATGGCATGCAAAACTAGATGAGGTTATGCAGATCATGTATGATAAAGCTAAAGAATTAAAAGGACAGGTTTCAGGAGAACATGGTATAGGTTTTGCAAAGAAGGGATATTTAAAGCAATCTTTACCTGATGGATGTATAAACATAATGCAGGGAATAAAATTGGCTTTTGATCCTAAGAATATATTAAATCCGGGAAAAGTATGTGAATAAAATTATTATAGTAAATTTTATAAGATAATAAGATACAGTTTAACACTATCGTATATTAAAAATTAATAATACGATAGTGTTTTTTATATAGAGAATAATTCAGCACATAATGAAAAAACTATATTAAATAATAAAAATATATTGAAAAATAATTCAAAACAAGATAAAATTAAAATATAGTAATAACAAACAATACAAAATAAGCTGAAAGGAGAAAGAGAAATGGAGCAAATAATAATGTCTCAAAGGATTGAAAAGTTAAAAGAAAAGATGCTATCTGAAAAAAGATATGCATCAATTGAACAAGCACTTATTATAACAGAAACATACAAAGAAAATGAAGATAAGCCAGTTATTATAAAAAGAGCATTAGCATTAAAAAATTCTCTTTCAAAATTAAAAATCGGTGTTGAAGCAGAAGAATTAATTGTTGGGAATCGTACAAAGGGTGTTAGATATGGAGTAGTATTTCCAGAGAGCGGAAGTTCATGGATTGATAAGGAATTTGAAAGTCTTCCAACTAGACCTCAGGATAAATTCAATGTGAGAGCAGAAGATATAGAGAAATTCCGTGGAATTATTAAGCCTTATTGGGAGGGATATTCATTAGAAGATGTCATTAAAGCAAGGTATGGAAAAGAAATTAATGAGATTTCAAAGGTAGTAAAGATAAACCAAAAGGATCATGCTCAAGGGCATATTTGTCCCAATTGTAAAGAATGGCTTAAATTAGGGCCAGAAGGAATAAAACAGAGAGCATTTGATAAAATAAAAAATGCAGGTAGTGAAAATAGGGATTTTTATGAAAGTGTTATTATTGTAATGGAAGGTACACAAGAATTTATGATTAGATATCATAAATTAATGATAGAGAAAGCAAACAAAGAGACCGATGAAAATCTGAAAGCAAGTATGCTCAAAGTGGCTGAAAACTGCAAAAATCTTTCAATAAGACCAGCGGAGAGTTTTCATGAAGCTGTGCAGGCAATTTGGTTTTTATTTATCATACTTCATATGGAATCCAATGCATCATCTTTTTCACCAGGGAGAATGGATGAATTTTTATATCCATATTATAAGAAGGATATAGAAAATGGAACGCTTAATAATGAAGAAGTGCTAGAAATTATTGAATGTCTTTGGCTTAAATTTAACCAAATTGTGTATTTAAGGAATTCTCATAGCGCTAAATTCTTTGCAGGGTTTCCTATAGGATTTAATATTGCAATTGGTGGGCAGGATGAAAGTGGGAATGATTTTTCTAATGAATTATCTTTCTTATTTTTAAAAGCGCAAGAGCATTTAGGTTTACCCCAGCCAAATTTATCTGTGAGATTGCATAAGGAAACAAGTGAGAAGCTATTAAAAGAAAGTATAAAGGTTGTAGCAAAGGGAAGTGGAATGCCTCAATATTTCAATGATGAAGCAGTGATTTCAGCAATGATAGATTTAGGCATTAATGAAAAGGATGCACGAGATTATGCAATTGTAGGGTGTGTAGAACTTACAACTCAAGGAAACAATCTTGGGTGGAGTGATGCGGCAATGTTTAATCTGAATAAAGTATTAGAATTGGCGCTAAATAATGGAAGATGCTTAATGACAAAAGACTTAATAGGTTTAGATTTAGGTAATTTAACTACTTATAATAAATATGAAGATTTAGAGGAAGCTTTTTCTAAGCAGATAGATTATTTTGTAGATAAGATGATTTTAGCATGCGAGCAAGTTGAAAAGGCCCATATAGATGTTCTGCCATCTCCATTTTTATCATCCGTTATTGATGATTGCATAGAAAAAGGAATTGATGTTACAGCAGGTGGAGCAGTATATAATTTGTCAGGAATTCAAATGATACAAGTTGCAAATTTAGCAGATAGCTTGGCTGCGATTAAACTTTTAGTTTATGATGAGAAAAGAATCCCTAAAGAAGAATTATTAAAAGCACTACAAAATAACTTTGAGGGATATGAAATTGTGCGAGCAATGTTGTTAAATAGAGCGCCTAAATATGGTAATGATATTGAATGGGTAGATGAGATTGGAGCTAAATGGGCTAGATATTTTAATAAAAAGCTTAAGAATTATACAAATTATCGTGGAGGTCCATATCATACTGGAATGTATACAGTATCGGCGCATGTTCCAATGGGTGAAAATGTAGGTGCATCTGCAGATGGAAGATATGCAAGCTCTCCGTTAGCAGATGGTGGAATGTCGCCTGTATATGGAAGGGACATTGCAGGACCTACTGCAGTCTTAAAATCAGTGTCGAGATTAGATAACGTGTTAACTACTAATGGTGGATTATTAAATATGAAATTCTTACCCGAGTTCTTTAAAACAGAAACAGGAATTGATAAATTTTCAAGGTTCTTAAGAGCATTTGTAGATTTAGAAATACCACATATTCAATTTAATGTTTTAAGAAAAGAAGATTTATTATCAGCGCAGAAGAATCCAGAGAACTATCGAAGTTTGACTGTACGTGTAGCAGGCTATACCGCATATTTTACTGAACTTGCAGGAGAATTGCAAAATGAAATTATAGCTAGAACAAGTTATGGAGATATATAGCTTATGGATGGAAATAATTTAGCAGTACGAGGAAGGATTTTTGATATACGAAGATTTTCAACTCATGATGGAGATGGAATAAGAACAACAATTTTTCTTAAAGGCTGTCCATTAAGGTGTGTGTGGTGCCAAAATCCTGAAGGCATTTCGGAAGATGAGCATCTGATTCACTTTGAAAATAAATGCATAAGGTGTGGACTGTGCGTGAAGAATTGTGTTAATAAATCTGTTATAGAGAAAGATAATAAAATATCTATTATTCAAGAGCAATGTACAGAGGAGCAAAATAAAATTGTTATTGATGTTTGTCCAACAGGAGCATTAACTATGGATTCTAAAGTTTATACTTTAGATGAGATCATAGAAATAGTTATGAGGGATAGAGCATTTTTCAAATATGGCGGAGGAGTTACATTATCAGGTGGAGAGCCACTTTTTCAAAAGGAATTTACAGTAGTTTTACTAAAGAAACTTAAAGAAATTGGCATAAATACAGCAATTGAAACTTCGTTGTTTGCACCTAGTAAATATGTATTAGAGATATTGCCATACATTGATATAATTTTTGCTGATTTAAAAGTATTTGATGAAGAAAAGCACAAGGCTCTTACAGGCGTTAGCAATGAACTTATTAAAAGAAACATTAGTCTTGTTTTAGAAAGTGATAAGAAAGATAATATAATTATTAGAACACCATTAATACCTGAGTTTACAGCAAATAAGGAGAATATTAGTGATATAAGCAGCTATATTTCAAAGATATATTCAAATGTAAAATATGAACTATTAAATTATAATCCACTTGCAAAAGCAAAATATAATTTAATAGATAATTTAGAGTATTGTTTTGAAGAAAACCCCAAAATGTATAGTGATGAGCAAATGAATGAGTTTTATAATATTGCTTATGCAGCAGGAATAAAGAATTTAATTAAGCAATAAGTTTATTTTTATAATAATGTCTTAGAAACTCAGCAATTTTCAGCATATTCTTCAGAATATATATGGTTCAGAATAAATATTCTAATATTCTTAAGAATACAAGAATATTAAAAAACAAGAATATGCAGTTGTAGGGTTAAAAGCGTTGTTTAAAGTATATATAAGTTAAAAGTAGAGGAGAAGATAGAAATGTTAATATTAATTGATGATGCAAATTTAGATGCAATTAAAAGAATTTATGAAAACTACCCATGTGATGGAGTAACAACAAACCCTTCTATTTTAAAAAAGCAAGGTGGAAATCCTATGAAGGTATTAAAGGAAATTAGAGAATTTTTACCAGAAGGTGCACAGCTTCACGCTCAAGTAGTATCATTAACAGCTGAAAAGATGGTTGATGAAGCTCATCATATGCTAGAAGTATTAGGTAAAGATACATTTATAAAGGTTCCTGTAACAAGTGAAGGAATAAAAGCTATGAAGTTATTAGCTAAGGAAAATGTTAATATTACGGCCACAGCTATATATACAGCTATGCAAGCGTTTATAGCAGCAAAAGCAGGTGCTAGATATACAGCACCTTATGTAAATAGATTAGATAATATGGGAGCAGATGGTGTTCAAGTGGCAAAAGACATTCACGATATGTTTAAAGCTCACAATTTAAATGCAGATGTATTAGCTGCAAGTTTTAAAAATTCACAACAAGTTTTAAATTTGTGCAAGTATGGAATTGGCTCGGTCACAGCAGCACCTGATGTAATTGAAGGATTAATTAAACATGATGCAACTACAAATGCAGTGGATGTATTTACGAAAGATTTTTATGCTTTAGCTGGTGAAGGAAAGACCATGGAAAGTTTATAGCATCAATGAATATAATTTAATAAGAGATAAATTTACATTAAAAAGATAAAAAGTAACTGTCTAGCATATTTTCATTTTCAAAGCTAGGCAGTTATTTTTATGGCAAAGATTGTTTATGAATAGAGAATTAAAAGATTTTAACAGACAAATAAATAATTATATTTAATATTTAACTTTTAGAGAAAATCAAATAATGTTTTAAATTATTAATAATAATATAAAAATATTAAAATTTTAATATACAACTGATAAAAAACGTGCTATAATTGTGAAAAGTTAATAAATGAAATGTTGTTATAGTTAATAAATACTTCAATGGGGAAGAGTTAATTACGAACTTGTGATAAAGTGTAATTGTTGTTCCTTTTTTTGTATATATTAGCTAAAAATATAAATTATTTTGCTAGATACATAATTTTGTAATTGCTTAATATTTTTCTGAATTTAACTTCAAGCATGTCATATAAGATATGATACTAAGGTCTTTAATTTAAGATAATATATAGGTTAAATGATTTAGTGAGTAGTATATAATTCGACAACATTAAATCATCCATATACATTATAAATAATTAAGTAGTCAAAAACAGAACAGGGGGATATCTTATGAAAAAAAGAATTTTATCATGTGTGCTTGCAGGGTTACTTGCTGCAACGGCTCTTGTAGGATGCGGCGGGGGACAAGCTGCTAAGACAAGTGCTGCTAAAACATTTATATTTGCACAAGGGGCAGATCCAAGAGGATTAGATCCTGCTTTCGTTGATGATGGAGAGTCAGCAAAAGTTATGTGCAATATATATGAAGGATTAGTTAAGTATGGTGATGATGATACAAGTATTCAACCATGTTTAGCAGAAAGCTGGGATATTAGTCAGGATGGTAAGGAATATACTTTCCATTTAAGAAAGGGAGTTAAATTCCAGGATGGTACTGATTTTAATGCAGATGCAGTAGTTAAATCTGTAAGCCGTCAATTGCCTCCAAATGCAACTGATGATATGCCATATGCATCATTTACATTTAATGGAGTTACTAAAGTTGAAGCTGTTGATGCAAATACAGTTAAATTTACATTAAAGGAAGCAAATACTCCGTTCTTAGCAAATCTTGCTATGACACTTGCAGCTCCAATTGTAAGTCCAACTGCACTTGAAAAAAATAATGGTAATTTAAATGAAGCTCCAGTAGGTACTGGTCCATTTAAATTTGTCTCTTGGGAAAAGGGCGATAAAGTAACTCTTGAAAAGAACAATGATTACTGGGGTGATAAACCAAAGCTTGATAAAGTAGTAATTAAGATCGATAAAGAAAACTCAGTAAGAGCTAGTGAACTTATGACTGGTGCAATTGATGCAATGGATGGATTAGATCCTAGCGATGTTGATAAATTAAAAGAAAAAGGTATGAATATATTCTCAAAACCTGGAATGAATATAAATTATATGGCATTTGATTGTGACAGACCTCCATTTAATGATCCAAAGGTAAGAGAAGCTGTATCATATGCAATCAATCGTGATGAATTAGTTCAATATTTATATCAAGGTTATGCAGATCCAGCAAAAACTATGTTACCTAATTTCATAGCTGGATATAAAGATGTATCACCTTATGAGTATAATCCAGAAAAAGCTAAACAAATGCTTAAAGATTTAGGAATGGAAAATCTTCAAGTTAAGATGATAACTTATTCTAATCCAAGGCCTTATAACGCTGTTGGTGGTCAAAAGTTAGCAGAGGCAGTTCAAAACTACTTAAGTAAAGTTGGTATTACTGCAACAATTGATGTATACCAATGGACTGAATATAAAGATAAAACTAAGCAGGGTGAAGGGGATATTAAGTTCTACGGTTGGAATGGTGATAACGGAGATGCAGATAACTTCTTATCATTAGTTGATAGTAAAGAAATTGCTTCAAGCTTAAATAT
>JAEZKY010000267.1 GCA_023435985.1 Bacillota bacterium
GTGAAATACTACACTATGGGAGGGCAGGGAATTTTTTCTTTCCTATGTTATATCAATCCAAATGGAAATGCTGCAACGGATGTATTAATGTCAGTGATTGCAGTATTGGTCGCAATGGCAATCTCTTTTATATTAACTTTGATTTTCTTCAAGGATAAAACGGAGGAAAAAAACGTACGTCCAATAATAAATAATGATAATGAAGTTGAATTAGGTAGTCCAATTGCTGGTAAAATTTTAGCACTTTCTGAAGTAAAAGATGAAGCATTTTCTAGTGGACTTATGGGAAAGGGATTAGCTATTGAACCAACTGAAGGAAAGATTGTAGCTCCGGCAGATGGTGTATTAACAAGTTTATTTCCTACGGGTCATGCTATGGGAATCACAACGAATGATGGAACTGAAATATTAATCCATGTAGGAATAGATACAGTTAAGTTAGAAGGTAAATATTTTAACCTTAAGGCGAAACAAGGCGATGACATTAAAAAAGGGCAAACATTAGTTGAATTTGATATAGATGGGATTAAAAATGCTGGATATTCAATTATTACACCAGTGATTATTTCTAATGGTGATAATTATGCAAAATTTTCTCCAACTGACAAATCAATTGTTGGGATAGGTGAAACTATCATCACACTTAATTAATGAGTAAATTGGAGGACTGTATTAAGTGATTAAATATAAAGAAAATCCATTTTTCTTATCTGATGAGGATATTGAATGGGTTGAAAACAATTTGAATAAAATGAATGACCATGAAAAAATAGGTCAATTATTTTGTCTCCATGGTGATTCAGATGATTTTGAAGTATTAAAAGACATTGTACAGAATTATAAACCTGGGGGGATGATGTACCGCCCAACGGAGAGTGAAAAGATTTATAATGTTCATAAGTTTCTTCAGGAAACAAGCACGATTCCTATGTTATTAGCTGCTAATTTAGAATCTGGTGGAGATGGAATTGGAAATGAGGGCACATTTTATGGAAGATGTATTCAAGTTGCAGCAAGTGATAATGTAGAAAATGCATATCATCTTGGATTAATTGCTGGACGCGAAGGAAGCGCGGTAGGATGTAACTGGTCATTTGCACCAGTAATTGATATTGATAAGAATTATTCAAATCCTATTACAAATGTTAGAACTTTTGGTTCAGATAAAAATAAAGTATTAGCAATGGCAAGTGCTTATATGAAAGGATGTCAGGAAAATGATGTGGCTGTATCTATAAAACATTTTCCTGGCGATGGAGTCGATGATAGAGATCAGCATTTGGTAGCATCTGTAAATACACTTTCGGTTGAAGACTGGGATAATTCTTTTGGTATGGTATATAAAGGAATGATTGATCGTGGTGCAAAAACAGTTATGGCCGGACATATTATGCAGCCAGCTTATACAAGATATTTTTCACCTGACATTAAGGATGAAGATATCATGCCTGGATCTTTGTCACCAGAATTATTGCAGGGCTTATTAAGAGGAAAGTTAAAATTTAATGGACTAATTGTTACTGATGCAACTTCAATGGCAGGATTTGCGGCTCAGGGACGAAGAGCGGATTTGCTTCCTAAATCAGTAGCAGCAGGATGTGATATGATTTTATTCACACGAAATCTGCAAGAGGATTTTGAATCAGTTAAAAATGGTGTAAAGAACGGTATAATTTCTAAAGAAAGATTAGATGAGGCTGTAGGGCGGATTTTAGCTACAAAAGCATCCTTGAAACTTCATATTAAAAAAGAAATTGGAACCCTTATGCCGCCAAAAGAAAATCTTAAAATACTTAAATGCGAAGAACATGTGAAATGGGCATATAAATTGTCTGATCAATCAATTACCCTAGTTAAAAATAATCAAGGTCTTATTCCTATGGATGTTCAGAAATATAAGAGAGCATTGGTAATTGTATTAGGTGATTATGTAAGCAGCAGTGGAAAACCTGCGGTAAGTGGTATTTTTATGAAAGAATTAAAAAAGGCAGGATTTGATGTAGAAAGATTTGATGATGATAAACATAAAGAACTATTTTTAACGGCAGCAACAAGTGAAATTAGAGAGAAATATGATGTGATCTTTTATTTTGCCAACATTAAGACTGCCAGTAATCAGACTACAGTTCGTATTAATTGGAAAGCTCCAATGGGATTGGATGCTCCTTGGTTCGTAAATGAAGTTCCTACCGTGTTTATTTCTATTGCAAATCCATACCATTTACAAGATGTTCCTATGATTAAAACATTTATTAATGCTTATACCGCAAATGAATTTAATCCTAAAGTATTAGTAGAAAAAATTATAGGTAAAAGCGAATTTAAAGGAATTAATCCTAATGACCCATTCTGTGGATATTGGGATACCAGATTATAAAGTATTGTAGTTTATGAGGAAAGAATATGATAAAAGGACTATTGTTTGACTTAGATGGTGTTATTGTTGATACTGCAAAATATCATTATCTGGCCTGGAAACAAATAGCTGATGAATTAAAGATTGACTTTAAGCTTAAGGATAATGAGTTGTTAAAAGGCGTGAGTAGAGAGCGGTCATTTGAAATTATCTTAGAACTAGGTGATAGAAAAATGTCCAGGGAAGAGCGAAATGAATACTGTCGTAGAAAGAATAAAATATACTTAGAATATATTAATAAAATGACAGAGGAAGAAATTCTTCCAGGAGTAAATGAATTTTTATCTGATGCTAAGAAAAATGCTTACAAAGTAGCTTTAGGATCTGCTAGTAAAAATGCAAATATCATTTTAACGAAGATTAAACTGAAAGATCCATTTGATGCAATTATTGATGGTGAAAAGGTATCAGAAGCGAAACCAAATCCTGAAGTATTTACGAAATGTGCGTGTGCATTAGGCTTAAAAAACGAAGAATGTATAGTATTTGAAGATTCTGCTGCAGGAATACAAGCAGCTCATAATGCAAATATGTTAGCTGTTGGTATTGGAACAAAAGAAAATTTACCAAAGGCAGATATGCATTTATATGAATTTGAAGGTATAAATGTTCAGAAATTAATAGATATATTAGGGGAGAATCCAGAAGCAGATACAATTTAGAAATATAAAAGAAACGTTTACAG
>JAEZKY010000307.1 GCA_023435985.1 Bacillota bacterium
TCGTTGGTGTACAGTTTTTCAACGATAAGGAATACAAATCGCTGAAGCGATTTGCATAAGTTCGTTCAACCAAATCATAGATTTGGGAACTCACTTAATCTCGTGATGATGGCATAGAGGTAACACTTCTTCCCATTCCGAACAGGAAAGTTAAGGTCTATAGCGCCGATGGTACTGCATGGGAGACTGTGTGGCAGAGTAGGACGTTGCGAGGTAAGATAAAAGATAGCTGATATGGCTATCTTTTTTTGTTTTATTTTTTAGTATTCAAAAAGCTATATTCTAATGAGTAGTGGGGCGAGCTTATAATTGTAAATAATCTAAGCCTATAGCTAATTCATTTGAAAAAATTTTTACTAAATATATTTAAATAATTATAAAAAAGCAAGGGATATTATATCTCTTGCTTTTTTACATATGTAAACAATTAAGTTATTATTAGAACTCTAAGGAAGATTAAATTCTCATGAATGATTATAAAGGATAAAGATGCATCAGTAATGAATAAAGATGCGTTTCTATCACAAAGATTAACAAATAAATAAATAAATTTTGTGAATGGATACAGAAAAAGAGTGAAAAAAATTACAATATTTGGTAATATATATTTATACAATAATTGGCTATAAAACGTAGATCTATGATCTTAATGATGTAAAGGGAGTAAGAAATATGGATGGGGGTATGATTTGATGCAAGATAATCCTAAAGATGATGAAGCTATAAATAAAGATAGTATTAGTAAATCAATTGAGGAAGAAAAAAGTTCAGTTGTTGCCAAGAATAAGAGAATTTCAAAAAATAAGGTTAATTTGCAATTAAAGAATAATCACAATTTACCAGAGAATAATGAAAAGGATACTGGGGTTAAGGTAAAAGTAAAAAGAACTATAAAAAGAACTACTACAAAAGAAAGCAAAGAAAATAAGCCGAAAGTAGAAATTGAATCGGATTTACAACTTAATTTGATGGATAAAAACAGTAGAAGCGATAAGGCAAAAAAAAATAGAGTGATTAAAGAAAAAGAAGTAGAAGTAACAGTTAAAGACATAGAGATTAATGCATTAAATGAGAAGAAGAATGATCAAATTAAGAATGCAGATACAGGAAAAGTGCTTGCAGATTTAGAGAATGAGATTAATATTATTCAAACAGCTGAAAGTACTGCAGTTGCGGCAGTTAATAAAAAGAAAACTACTAGGAGAGCTTCATCAAAAAGAACAAATACCCCAAGAAGCAAGAATGGTGTATTGAAAGAAGAAAAAATTTCATTTGATCGAGAAGAGATAAAAAGTGAAGTTAAGAAAGTTTTAACTAAGGTGGATAAAGCAGAATTAACTGGTTTTAACACATATTTATTTCATCAAGGTAAAAATTATGAAGCGTATAATATTTTAGGAGCACATGTTAAAAAAGAAGGAAACATGACAGGTATACAATTTTCGACTTGGGCACCTAATGCAAAAGAGGTATATCTTGTAGGAGAATTTAATGATTTTGAAGTAAAAGATGAATTTAGACTTGAGAAAATAACTGAAAATGGATTGTGGAAAGGCTTTTTTACAGAAGTAAAGACTGGAGATAAGTATAAGTACTGCATAATAGAACAGAACGATGAAAAGGGAGAGTATAAGGCGGACCCTTATGCAATACAAAGTGAATTAAGACCAGATAATGCTTCAATAGTATATAAGCCTAAAAATTTTAAGTGGGCGGATAAGACATGGATTAATAAAAGAAATAAGGTAAATGTATTAGAAGAACCATTAAACATATATGAAGTACACTTAGGTTCATGGAAAAGAAGGGCTAATAGTGAGTTTTTTACTTATGAAGAAATAGGAGAAGAATTATCTAGATATATCAAAGAAATGGGGTATACCCATGTGGAGATTATGCCTCTTGTAGAGCATCCACTAGATGCTTCATGGGGATACCAAGGAACAGGATATTATTCGCCAACAAGCAGATATGGAAATATTGAAGGGCTTAAAAGCTTAATTAATAAGCTGCATGAGGTTAATATAGGAGTAATAATGGACTGGGTTCCAGGGCATTTTTGCAAGGATGCCCATGGACTATATAGATTTGATGGAACACCAACATATGAATATCAGGAAGAATGGAGAGCTGAAAATAAAGGCTGGGGAACCTGCAACTTTGATTTAGGAAAACCAGAGGTAAAAAGTTATTTAATATCAAATGCGTTATATTGGTTTAGAGAATTTCATATTGACGGTTTAAGGGTAGATGCTGTTTCTAGCATTTTATACTTAGATTACAGCAGGGCAGAAGGAGAGTGGATTCCCAATAAAAATGGAGGAAATGGTAATCTTGAGGCAATAGATTTTTTGAAGGAATTAAATAAGACTGTTTTTAATGAATATCCAACAGCTCTTATGATAGCAGAAGAATCTACAGCTTGGCCTAATGTTACAAAACCACCAGCTAATGATGGACTAGGATTTAATTTAAAATGGAATATGGGATGGATGAATGATACCTTAGAATACGTTGAGATTGATCCTAAGTATAGAAAGTATAATCATAAGAATATAACTTTCGCAATGATGTATAACTATGCCGAAAATTATTTATTACCTCTTTCCCATGATGAAGTTGTTCATGAAAAGAAGTCATTAGTAGATAAAATGTGGGGAGATGAATGGAATAAGTTTGCAGGGCTCAGAGTTTTTATAGGCTATATGATGGGACATCCGGGTAAGAAATTGCTATTTATGGGATGTGAATTTGGGCAAAGAATTGAATGGAGAGAGCATTCAGAGCTTGAATGGGGAATAATAGAGGAATCAGATATTCATAAAAAAACCCAATTATTCTTTAAAGATATAAACAATTTATACCTTAAGAATAAAGCCTTTTGGGAATTAGATTATGACTATAGAGGATTCAATTGGATAGAACCAGATAATAATGAGCAAAGTATATTAATTTTTGCGAGAAGGAGCAGAAATGATGAAGACACGTTAGTATTTGTAATTAATTTTACGTCTATAGTGTATTATGATTATAAAATTGGAGTTCCGTTATTAGGAAGCTATGAAGAAATATTCAATACTGATGATATTAAATACGGTGGTTCTGGACAAGTTATTGGAGAAAGATTAATAGCAGAGAAAATACCATTCCATAACCAGCCTTACTCATTAACAATAAAAGTACCACCGATGGCAGCTTTAATATTAAAGATATATGAAATTAGTTCGGAGCAAGAAAAAAGGTCAATTGATAAATTATCTATTAAAGAAGTCGATGAACTTAAATAAAAGTATTAAGGAAATCTTATTAGTTGCTATTTAAGAGTAGCAATTAATAAGATTGTTAAGTTATACACTAGGTTGAGGGGGATAAAGAATGAGAGTTTTATTTGTAGCATCAGAAGCTAGTCCGCTTATAAAAACTGGAGGACTTGGAGATGTTGCTGGAGCATTACCTAAAGCACTTGCTAAGAAAAATGCAGATATAAGAGTAGTTATACCTAAATATAAAGAAATCAATTGGGAAGTAAGAGATAAGTTAAGATTTATTAAATGGTTCAATGTTAATGTAGGCTGGAGAGAACAATTTTGCGGAGTATGGGAATATTTTTATAACGGGGTAACATATTATGTTTTAGACAATGAAAGATATTATAAAAGGGATGAAATATATGGTTTTTATTATGATGCTGAAAGATTCGCATTTTTTGATAGAGCTGTATTGGATATGTTGCGTCAAATAGATTGGCAGCCAGATTTAATTCATTGCAATGATTGGCAGGCAGGAATGCTTCCTGTACTTTTAAAGTTTCAGTATAAGAAAAATGATATGTTTTATTGGAAGATGAAGTGCGTATATTCAATTCATAATATAGCTTTCCAGGGGATTTTTGATCCTCAAATACTTCCGGAGTTATTTGGTTTTGATATGGAGTTATATGAAAATACCTGCTTAAAATTTGATGAAGGTGTAAGCTTCATGAAAGGTGGAATATATTATTCTGACATAATTACAACTGTCAGTGAAACCTATGCAAGTGAAATAAAAACTCCCGAATATGGTGAAAGGCTGGATGGTGTATTAAGAGATAGAGCTTATGCGTTGAGGGGGATAACAAACGGTATAGATTATGATGAATATAATCCTAAAACAGATCGATTTTTGAATAAGCAGTATGATGTAAATTCTATTAAGGACAAGGTTATAAATAAAACTAGCCTGCAAAAGGAATTAGGCCTAACCATTGATGAGAATATACCTATGATAGGACTTGTAACAAGGTTGACGCAGCAAAAGGGACTTGATTTATTAATAAATATTTCAGATAAATTATTGCAGCAAAATGTTCAGCTAGTTATCTTGGGAACAGGAGATAAACAATATGAAGATCATTTTAGGTTGTTAAATTATAGATATTGTAATAAACTATCTGCAAATATTAAATTTGATAATTCTATGGCAAGTAGAATTTATGCTTCAAGTGATATGTTTTTAATGCCGTCACTCTTTGAACCATGTGGACTCGGACAATTGATAGCACTTAGATATGGCTCTATTCCTATAGTTAGAGAAACAGGAGGTTTAAAAGATACGGTTGCAGCCTACAATGAATATACTGGTGATGGCAATGGTTTTAGCTTTAAAAATTATAATTCAGATGAATTATATAATATAATTCAGTATTCATTACGGATATATGAGAATAAAAAAGCTTGGAATAACCTTATTAGAAATGCAATGAATTCTGATAACAGCTGGAATAAATCAGCGGAGGTATATTTGAATTTGTATAGGGAATTGACTGGACAAGATTAAGGCGTAAGTGCGATATGGAGGTATATGGATGGGGATGCTCGAAATGGATAAAAAGGCATTTAAAAAAGCTTTTGTTAATAGGTTTGTAGAAATGCACGGTATTGAATTAAAGGAAGGGACTAATCAGCAAAAATACGATGCTTTGGGATATTTAGTAAGGGACTATGTTACGAGAGATTGGTTAAAGACAAATAAGAAATATAATAAAACCGGTGAGAAACAAGTGTATTATTTTTCAATGGAATTCTTATTAGGAAGACTTCTTGGTGATGCATTATTAAATATAGGAATAAGGGATGTATGTAAGGATGCGTTGGCGGATTTAAATATAGATTTAGAGGAACTCGAAAATCTAGAACAAGATCAAGCACTTGGAAATGGTGGACTTGGAAGGCTTGCAGCATGTTTTTTAGATTCAATGGCTTCTTTAAATATTCCTGGAAATGGATGTGGAATCAGGTATAAATATGGATTTTTTGAGCAAAAGATAATTGATGGAAAGCAGGTTGAAGTATCTGAGAGCTGGCTTAAGGAGGGAAATGTATGGGAAAAAAGAAAGCCAGAGAAATCTGAAATTGTTAAATTTGGTGGAGAGGTGAAGGCAGGCGAAGTAAATGGACGTTTAAGTTTTACTCATGTTAATTATGAGCCAGTGTTAGCAGTACCTTATGATACACCAATTGTAGGATATGAAAATGAAATTGTGAATACTCTTAGATTATGGAGTGCAGAAGCAGTTTCAAATGAATTTGACTTTTCATCTTTTAGCAGAGGAGATTTTCTTCAAGCAATTAAATATAAGAATTCGGTAGAAGCAATTTCACAAGTTCTATATCCGGAGGATTCATTCTATGAAGGAAAAATGCTTAGATTAAAACAGCAGTATTTTTTTGTTTCAGCAGGAGTTCAAAGTATCATAAGGCACTATAAAAAACATGGACATCAGATTGAAGCTTTAGATGAGAAAGTGGCAATCCACATTAATGATACTCATCCAACCCTTGCAATTCCTGAACTTATGAGAATATTAGTTGATGAAGAAGGTTTGGAATGGAATACAGCATGGAGAATAACTACTAATACAGTATCATATACAAATCACACAATATTATCCGAAGCATTGGAAAAATGGCCGGTAGACATGTTTAAACAGCTGCTTCCAAGAATCTATATGATAATTGAAGAAATAAATGAAAGATATTGCAAGGAGCTTTGGGGAAAGTATCCGGGTGAGTGGGATAAAATTTCTAAGATGGCAATAGTATCAGAGGGACAAGTAAGAATGGCACACTTGGCAATCGTGGGAAGTCATAGTGTAAATGGTGTAGCAAAGCTTCATACCGAGATATTAAAGAAAAAGGAAATGAAAGATTTTTATTATTTATATCCAAATAAGTTTAATAATAAGACAAATGGAATTACCCATAGAAGATGGATTTTAAAAAGTAATCCAGAGCTTACAAAACTAATTAAGGATACAATTGGAGACAGCTTCATTAGGCATCCTCTTGATTTAAAGAATTTCGAGAGACATTTATATAATGGAGTTATATTAGGGCAGTTAAAAAAAATAAAGAAATTTAATAAAGAAAAGTTAGCGGATATAATATTGAAAAATGACAATGTAAAGGTGGATCCAGATTCTATATTTGATGTTCAGGTAAAAAGGATACATGCTTATAAGAGGCAGATACTCAATTGTCTGAGAATAATGGATTTATACAATAAATTAATTGATACTCCAGGTTATGATATTGTACCGAGAACTTTTATATTTGGAGGAAAAGCTGCTCCAGGATATTATTTAGCTAAAAATACTATTGAACTTATAAACAGCGTTGCTAAAAAGGTAAATAATGATCCTAGGGTAAATGAAAAGATAAAAGTAGTTTTTGTTCAGAATTACAGAGTTTCATTGGCTGAACAAATAATTCCTGGTGCAGATGTAAGCGAACAAATTTCAACTACAACTAAAGAAGCATCAGGGACATCAAATATGAAGTTTATGATGAATGGTGCTATTACAGTAGCAACATTGGATGGAGCCAATATTGAAATAAGAGATGAAGTCACAGATGAAAATATAATAATTTTTGGATTAACTGCAGATGAAGTTTTTAATTATTATCAAAATGGAGGCTATAGATCGATTGATATATATAACAATGATATAAGAGTAAAGAGAGTAATTGATGATTTAGTAAATGGAAAATATCATAACGACAGGAATAAGTTTAAAAGCATTTACGAGAATCTAATAACCTATAATGATGAGTTCTTTGTTCTAAGAGATTTTGATTCATATCTAAAAGCTCAGGATAAAGTTGATGCTCTTTATAGAGATGCTGATAAGTGGCAAAGAATGTGTGGTGTTAATATTGCCCATTCAGGAATATTCTCATCTGACAGAACAATAGAAGAATATGCAACAGGAATCTGGGGATCAGAAGTAATTTATAAAAATTTATAAAACAAGTGATTTTATTATAAAGTAATAATTTATACAAGATTTAAAAGTAATTTATGAGAAACTATGAGAGGAGTAATTTTATGAACGGTATGCAGGTATTACACGATTCACAGAGTATAGAATTCAGAAAACCATTTGGAGCTGTGGAAGCTGGTCAGAAGATTAAACTATCAATTAATATTGATAAGGAAGTAATAGTGGTATTAGAAATGATACAGTTTGATGATACTAAGCTAAGTATGGAAATGCAAAAAGAGTATTTAAATAATGGTGAGTTCAGATATTCAGCAGAAATTGATACATCTGGTGAGCTTGGAATATTAGAATATTATTTTATTATAATAGACGGGTATGACAGGTTATATTATGGAAATAACTATGAACATTTAGGAGGAATTGGACAAATATATACTTATAATTCTATTCCATATCAGATAACAGTATATAAAAGAACTTATACACCTGATTGGTATAAAGAAGGAATCATATATCAAATTCTTATAGATAGATTTTGTAATGGCAATGAAAATAGTATCGTAAATGCACCAAAAGAAAACTCTTTTATATATGGAAGATGGCACGATAGCCCAATGTATATTAAGGATAACTTTGGAAAAATTGTGAGATGGGATTTTTACGGAGGAAATTTAAAAGGTATTATACAGAAGCTAGATTATATTAAATCTTTAGGAGTAAATATAATTCAATTAAGTCCTATATTTAAATCTCCCAGCTGTCATAAATATGATACGTCTGATTATGAAATGGTAGATGAGATGTTTGGAACTAATAATGAATTTAAAGAATTGTGTGAAACTGCCCAAAATAAAGGAATTAAAATTATCCTTGATATAGTATTAGGATATACCAGTTCAGATAGCAAGTATTTCAATAAATTAGGTAACCACAGTGAAGTTGGAGCATATAATTCCCCTAATTCTAAATATTATAATTGGTATAGTTTTCTCAAATATCCGTATCAATATGAATCTTGGTGGGGAATAGATGAAAGACCAAGCATTGATTCAACTCAAAAAGGATATATTGACTATATTATAGAAAATAGCAGCTCAATCATAGAGAAGTGGATAAAGTTAGGGGCGAGTGGCTGGAAATTAAATATAATAGATGAACTTTCTGATGAGTTTATAGGGTTAATTAGAAAGAGGATGCAGGGAATTGGCGAAGACACTGTGCTTATAGGTGACATCTGGGAGGATGCATCTAATAAGATTAGTTATTCCAAAAGGAGAAAGTATCTTCAAGGTGAAGAAGTTCATGCAGCTACTAATTATCCATTGAGAGAAAGTTTAATTAATTTTGTTAAGGGTTATATAAAATCAGATAAACTTAAGCAGAAGATAATGTCTTTATATGAAAATTACCCAAGAGAAAGTTTTTATGGAAATGTTAATATTGCCGGTACCATTGATACTGAAAGAATTTTGACTGTTTTAGATGAAAATATTGAATTACTCAGGTTACTTGCAGTAATTCAATTCACATTACCAGGAGTCCCTCTTATTTGCTATGGTGATGAAGCAGAGTTAAAGGGTGGAAAAGAGCCTGATAATAGAAAAAGTTATCCTTGGGAGGAAGAGAATAAAGAACTCATTAAATTTTATCAGAAATTAACAAGCATAAGAAATAATGAAAATGGATTAAAGAAAGGAGATTTAAATATTTTAGATACAGAAAATGATGTATTAGCCTTTGAAAGAAATTATGAAAATGAAAAAATAATAATCTTGGTTAACATCTCTAATGAAGCAAAATTATTTGAAGGTATTAATTTAAATGGAGAGTATATGAATTTATTTGATACTGATGAAAAATATAAGTTTACAGGGAGAAATAGTGCTATAACTGTTTTTTCACGAAATTTTAAGATATTACGCAAGCTTTGATTAATTATATTTGGCTAAATTATAGAAAGTTGACGAAGGCTTTTGCAATAAAATATATGGTAAAATCTTACAAATAAATTTATAATATATTGTATGAATCTCTAAAAGCAATTATGTAAATCAATAATGTTATAGATTACTGCTAAATTAAATAATATGTAGTAAATATATTAACATAGAAACAATATGCTAAATATGTTATCAGCATATATTGCAAGCGCTAAAGAGTATAAGTTTATTTAATGGGTATAAGAACATGTGAGAGGAGATAATATTATGGGTAAAAGGGAAATTGTGGCAATGATACTAGCTGGTGGACAAGGATCGAGGTTAGGGGTTTTAACAAAGAAATTAGCAAAACCGGCAGTACCATTTGGGGGAAAGTATAGAATTATAGATTTTCCATTAAGTAATTGTTCAAATTCAGGAATATACACAGTAGGAGTATTAACCCAATATAAACCGTTGGAGCTTAATGCACATATTGGTATAGGAGAAGCATGGGATTTGGATAGAACTCATGGCGGTGTAAGTATATTGCCACCATATCAAGAGGAAAAAGGCGGAGAATGGTATAAGGGGACTGCAAATGCTATCTATCAAAATATAGAATTTGTTGATAGATATGATCCAGAATACATTTTGATTTTATCTGGCGATCATATTTATAAAATGGATTATACAAAGATGCTCGATTTCCATAAAGAGAAGAAAGCAGAAGCTACGATAGCTGTAATTGAAGTGCCTATAGATGAAGCGTCTCGTTTTGGGATAATGAACACTAGAGAAGATTTATCTATATATGAATTTGAAGAAAAACCCAAGAATCCCAAAAACAATTTAGCTTCTATGGGTATATATATTTTTAATTGGAAAACTCTTAAAAAGTATTTAAGAGAAGATGAATCAGATAAAACTTCAAAGAATGACTTTGGTATGAATATAATTCCTAATATGCTCGGGGATGGAAATAAAATGGTTGCATACCCATTTAGGGGGTACTGGAAAGACGTGGGGACAATTGAAAGTTTGTGGGAAGCAAATATGGATTTGATAAAAGAAGATAATGAGCTCAATTTACATGATGAAGAATGGAAAATATATTCAGTTAATTCAACAAGGCCAGCTCAATATATTGGGGAAAATGCAAGTATATCTAATTCACTAATTGTTGAAGGATGTGTTGTGCATGGACAAGTTAAAAATTCTATATTATTTCATGGAGTGCAGGTAGGGAAGAATTCAGTTATACGTGATTCTATAATTATGACTGATGCTAAGATAGGAGAGAACGTAGTTATAGAGAAAGCTATTGTAGGAAGCGGAGCTATTATTAGAAAAGAGTGCAAAATTGCCTTAGATAATGAAATAGCTATTATTGCAGCTAAAGAAGATGTAAAAATGGGTACAGTTATAGAAAATAATAAAGCTGTCTGAGTGGATGACTAGTGGGAGGGTAGAATGAAAAATTGTATTGGTATAATTAACTTAGATGAAAATGAGAATAGAATGGGAGAATTAGTAGTAGGCAGGTCTCTAGCTTCGATTCCAATTGCAGCAAGATATAGAATTATAGATTTTGTATTATCAAATATGACTAATTCAGGTATAAACTGCATAGGCATTTTTACAAAAAGTAAATCCAGATCGTTAATAGATCATTTAACAAATGGAAGACCGTGGGATTTAAATAGAAAAAAAGATGGATTAAAAGTTTTTAATTTTGATAATGATGAGCTAACTTATGATGATGTTCACAGGTTCTCTGAGAATATACAATTCTTAACTCGTAGTAGAAAGGAATATGTTCTATTAGCACCGAGTTATATGATTTGTAATATAGATTATAATGAAGTCCTAGAATATCATAAGAGTACAGGAAAAGATATTACAATGATATATAAAATGATTGATAATGCGGATGAGGCTTTTATAGATTGTGAAGTATTAAAGCTTGATGATTCAGGAAGTGTAATAAGTGTAGGGGAAAATATAGGGAAAAAACCAAAAGCGAATATTAATATGGAAATGTATATAATGAAAACGGAACTATTTATAAATATCGTGAATGAGTGCATAAGTAGTGGGATGTATAGAAAAGTTAAAGAATATATCCATAATAATTTAAGTATTTTAGCTTGCGGTGCTTATGAATTTATGGGACATTTAGATTGTATAAATTCAATAAAAGCATTATATGATAGTAATGTAAAACTATTGAGTAGAAAAATAAATAAAGAGATTTTTAATGAAGAAAGACCTATTTATACAAAGAGTAAAGATGAGGCACCAACGTATTATTCTGAAAAGAGTAATGTAGCTAATTCAATAATAGCAAATGGATGTCGAATTGAAGGTGTGGTTGAGAATTGTGTAATAGGCAGAAGAGTGTATATAGGTAAAAATACAAAACTTAAAGATTGCATAATAATGCAAAATAGCAGAATTGGTGATGATGCGGTATTAGATAATGTTATTGCGGATAAAGGCAGCGAAATAAGAAAAGGAGAGACTCTTATTGGATCTATTATGTATCCATTAGTTATAAAGAAGAAAAATAAGTAGTAAATGAAAAGAGAAAGGTAAATTAAGTGTAATAGTAGTCATGTAAAATATTAAGCTCTATAAGTTGAATAAGAATATAAAATAGGTGTTAAAAATTGAACTTATAATTTATCTACTTTAACATGTATAATATTTAAAAGTAAAATTTTAAATATTAATACAACAAACTTAAATGATAAATGAAATAAGTAAATTTTTGATGCCTTTAATAATTAGTATTTATGAAGAGTGCCATTTATATAGGATTTCAAGATTTATCATTGTTTTAGAGTTTCTATATAATAGTAAAAAAGAGCTTATATTGGTGGTGAAATGTACTAATATCTAAAAATATAGGATAATTGATAAATTCTTTTCATAAAAGTATTGACTTAAATAATGTAACATGATAAGATAAACAACGTCGTTAAGGGACATAAAGTTCTAAAATTCTTTAATAAATTTTGAAAAAATATTTTAAAGAAAAGATGTTGACAAGGTTCAAGTCAAGTGATATACTAAGAAAGTCGCTTGAGGGTGACAAGAATAAATAAAAAGTTACAACGAAAGTTGTGAAAGAAAATGGTCTTTGAAAATTGAACAGAAAATAATAAGTACATTTAAGTAAACCAGCAATTTTTATTTGAGTAAGCTAAGATTAAACTTTTAATTGAGAGTTTG
>JAEZKY010000325.1 GCA_023435985.1 Bacillota bacterium
AGATTGGGTAGAAGTTACATCAGAAGAAAGAAAATATTTACTGATGTATAAATCTAGAGATACTTTAGCTCAATATATAAAGAAAAAAATTCATGATTTATTTTTAGGTAGAATATTATGAATTCATCAACAGAAAATTCAATTAATTCTAATGATTATGACTGTGTAGATAATACGAGTATATCTGTTAAGTCTAGTGAAATTGATTCAGATAATGTTGTTAAGAATGCTAACGCTACTACTATTGAAATTTCTGATACAAATGATAAAATGCTACTTTTTAAAAACAAACAAGACATATTAAATTTATATATAAAATTTAATAAAAAGCAAAGCAAAATATTGAAAGAACTCAATGAAACAAAAAAGGGTTATACGGTAAATGATTTTAAATTAAAACTTATTAGTGATGGAGAAGCAATAGATTTATTGACACAGATGAGATTGATTGCAAATAATAATAGCTAAAAATTGAGCAGATAATGATTATGTAATCGTTGAATCATAATAATAAGTTTTTAAAATTTGGCAAAGCAGTTGAAAGACTGCAATCCAAAGCTAAGGGTCCTTTAGTTTAAAGAATATAGCAGCCAGTAGTAAACCTTCGCCTATTTTTTTGACAAATAGTGAATATATAAAATGAGTAAAAATAAATAACGGATTGTGAAATCGCATTATTCAAGAGATTGAATCTGTGATTTTTTTAATACGTAATTTTAAAATAGGGAGAGTCATTTATGGAAAAAATAGTGCTATGCCGGGGAATTAATCCATTTAAAATCAAACTAATAAAGGCTTGTGAACTATATTTTTTATGAACATGAATATATCTCTAAACCAACACAGTTAGTACAAAAACTATATTTAAAATATTAAAATAAGCCCCTACAAAGAGGAGAGTACAACAAGGAGATTTAATAAAAATAATGATTTAGATTTATTTTTTATCATATGAAATAGATAGGTGAATGTGATAAGAAGTTATAGAAACCAATACAGAACACTAAAATTCCAAGTAATTGTCCACCACTACTTAGGGGGTGATCTATGAGGCAAAACATTTTGCTGTAACAGTGAAATTGCAAGGGTAAAACATTAATAATATGTGTATGTTTTTAAGATCTATTCAACAATCTGGAAAAAGACCATATCTTCAAGATTGGCAATATGGTCTTTTGAAAAAATATGCATGATGTTTTACATAACTCAACAATCTTATGGTTTAGAGTTGTTGTTTTTGGTTTTATTGATTCTTGCAAAATGATCTTACACTTAAAATAATTGGTTGATTTATTTTTCAGTCATATTAATATCCAGTTGTAAGCTTTCTCGAGAAAACTGATATTGAGTCACCGTTAGCAATTATAATACGTGGTAATTCATACTTGTTGTTGGCAGATGAACTTAAACCTCCGCTTACTGTAAAACCACCTTTATAACCTAAATTCTGAAGAACTGAGATTGTGGTTGAATTATAATTTCCAGAAGGGTATGCAAGGGAACTAGTAGCATTGTTTGTTATTGATTTAATCTTTGTATTTGCATTATTTATAGCTGAGTATTGAGTATTCCAGTCTGAAGTAAGTGATTGATGGTTGGTAGTATGATTTTCTATATCAATTCCATTGGCTGACAATATTTGCAATTGAGCGCTTGTAAGATGACCGCTAGTATTTAGCCAGTCAGAAACAGCAAATTGAGTTGCTTTAAAACCATATTGTTTCAAAACAGTATATACATTTGTATAGAAATCGCTTGTACTATCATCGAATGTAAGCAATACAGGTTTAGTTGGGGGAGTAGAGGTTCCGTTCAATATGCTGTAATATTGATTGAGGGACAAAGTTGTATAACCGTTGTTCTTCAGGTAAGCCATGTCGTTCTTAAATTCTGTAAGACTAAATTGATATGTGCCACTTGGATTTTGAGTAACAACATGATAAAGAAGCACAGGAATTTTTGTCGTTGAACTAGCGAAAGCAACAACGTTTGTAGAAGCTAAAATAAATAGAGAAAGAATAAGAGTAACTAATTTTTTCATTAAAATCTTCCTTTCTTAAATCGAATATGGGTAGAGTGCAAGAAATATTTTGCGCAAAATAAGTAAAAAATAAAGGTTTATATACAGCGTGACATGCGTACATATAAATTTATGACTTATAAAGAAAATATATACTTTGAAGTTTTGATGAGTATGTGAGATTGTTGGAATTATATGCAATACTTAAGTTTAAGTGGAACGAAAAACAGTCGGAAATTAAAAGGCAAGAAGTTATTAAAAAGGGATGCTTTCACACTAATAAAACAAAGAAAATTGCAACTATATCTAAAATACACTTCTTACAGTGTGATATATGATTTAAACGAAAATATATTAGAATAATAAGTAATTCTAATATATTTTGCAGTATGTAGAAAGTGCGTATTAAATTAAGAAATGTTCTTTGAAAATTGAACAATGTGATATTTAAAATATATATTATAATTGATTGGTAACCCAAATTAGATGTGAGCTAATACTTATTACCTTCAGATCTAAAAAGCATATGAATAGTAATATATTTATTACGTAAAATAAAACTGAAAGGTGGGCGACTAATGAAAAGATTTGTTGCTATATTTTTAATTTTTTTATGTTTAACATTTAGTGTAATTAGATTAATACCTGCATTCGCAGTTGGAAATATATTTACGCAAGGTATTTATAAATTATCTGATTTTAATATTTCAAATACCGGTATTTTTACTATTCAAAATGTTTCAGAAACTGAAGGCATGTATTTATATATTTTAAATGAAAATCAAGATACAATGGAATCGATACGATTAGCACCAAGTATACAAAAGTTCGATACAGTACCTATCAAGACTAGCTATACCATTTTAATAATTGGTAAAGGAGAAGTATATATTACTCCAAGATTAGCATAAATGGTGACTTTGTTTAACACTTTAATTTAAAGGGGATGTATTTATGAAGAAATTTACTATTCTATTCTTGATTTTTTTATGTTTATTCTCTAATATAATCGGATTAAAACCTGCATTTTCAGTTTCTAATACCTTTAAGCAAGGTATTTATAACTTGTCTGATTTTAAGATTTCATCAGGTAATATTTATATTGTTAGTAATATTTCAAAAACGAATAGTGTTCGTGTGATCATTTTTAATAAAAATTATATTCCAATTCAAGATGTAAAACTAGAGCCTAATTCATTAAATATAGATACAGTACCCATGATGCCTGAGTACATATTGGTAGTAACTGGTGGCGGTGAAGTAACTATCACTCCCAAATCACCATAAATAATGACTTTGTTTAACTCTTAGTTAAAATTTATCACAGCCTTTAAAAGAAAAAAGGTAAGTAGTATTGATTGCTAAACTCTTGTATTTATTAAAGTTTCTAGTAAATAAAAGCTTAAAGAGTATACTTGTAATTTAATATTTTTATATTATGAATCAATAAAAAAGAAATAATAAATTGCAAAATCGCATTATTTAAGAAATTGAATTTGTGATATTTTTTTATTAATTCCGTTACTTTTATATTTTTATAGCATCTATATAGATGAGAATAAAAATAATAGGAGGAATTTATTATGAAGAACTATGATAACTTTTTTATGGGAGTAAGCAATTTAGCAGAGGCTAGAAAGTATTATGAAAGCACCTTAGGATTAAAATTAAAATTTGATTTTTCTAAAAAAGGAATGATTGCTTTTAATGTTGGAGACGAAGAGCCGGCAATTATTTTAAAAGACGAAAGTGTATTCCCAGATATTAAACCAACAATTTGGTTCGAAGTTGAAAATGTTGAAGATGAGTATAGTAAATTAAAAGAAAATGGTGTTAAGTTTTTGTCTGAACCTTTTGAAATAATGACAGGAATAGCTGTAGAATTTGAAGATCCATTTGGAAATAGACTAGGTATTACAGACTATACAAAGAGAAAATAGCAGATTTTAAATGCCGCAACATAGCGTATAATGTATCTTTAATAGGAGGGATTTATTCAACTACATAAATACAAAATGGAAGTTTCACTCTTTTAGGGTGTGCAGCAGCATTTGCTAAAGGATATAAGGATTATACAACTTATATTAATAAAGTAAGAGAAAATCCAGGATATTTTCTTTGGAAAGTTAATAAATGATATTTCATTAGTTGAAAAATATAAAAATATGAAATTATATAGAATTTTTTATGTTATAATGTTAATATTGTAAATGAATTGATAATTTGATCATTATTAATAAAATATGTAAATTGGAAGCTGTGAAAAACTTTCTTATTTTGGGCACATTGAGAGTTTAGAGCTAGTTGTGCAACCGACCAATTAAATTTACTAATCTTTTAAGATTAGTAAATTTTAATTGGTCCTTTTTATTTATAAATTAAAAGGTAGTAATATGAAAAATTATATTATAATATTAAAATTTGGGGTGATCTTATGATTAAGTGGAAAGAAGAATATGCGCTTGGAATAGACCATATTGATGAACAACATGAAAAATTATTTGAAATTGCAGAACGTGCATATGAATTACTGAATAATGATTTTATTACAGATAAGTATGATAAAATTATTGAGATACTTGGTGAACTAAAAGAATATACTGTATTTCATTTTAAATCAGAAGAAAAATACATGTTAAGCATAAGGTATAAAAGATTTCTTTCTCATAAAGTAGAGCATGAAAACTTTATAAATGAAATTAATAACATTAATTTAAATGTAATTGATTTAAATCAGGATGAATATGTAAAAGGATTATTAGAATTTATAATAGATTGGATAGATAAACATATTTTAAATCAAGACAAGCTTATAGTTGAAGATTAAGATATTTAAACTTTAATTTTTGTTTATTTAGTTAATATTAAGAAAAACAGACAATAGTGCTATTTTATGACTGTATTTATATGTTTAAAGAAAAAAGTATTTTTTTCTTTAAGCATTGTGATAATATTTATACTGTAAATAGCCGGTTATCTATAAAAATGATTGTAGAGTTATTAAGAAGTTTAAGAGATTTATTTTAGTTTAATTTGGATTTAGTATTAAAAATTTGTGCGCACGAGTTTTAAGGGTTTTAGTGAGTTTTATATGTATATTTAGTGATGAATATATTATAATTATTATGGCTAAATTGCACAAACACAAGCCAATAGAGGTAGATTAGGTAAAAATACTTAGTCTACTTTTATTTACTTTAAAGCAAAGTAGTAATAGATCTACATAATATGATAGTGGTAATGGTAACTAACGAGTGAATGAATGGGAGGCAATAAGGATAGTAATAGAACTTGAGACAGTGTAAAGTTCTCAAAAGGCAGTAGATAGGAACAATCAAGATACTGATTTGACTATTTTTAAGTTAAATTAAAAGCTTTTCTGAAATTGATAGCAAATTAAGTTAATTATCATAGTATGTAATTAAGTGATAATAATTTAATAATTAGTAACCGGAGGAAATAAAATGCGTAACTACGATGAAGAAAATTATGATGAAGAAAGATATAATAAAGATAATGAACATGAAGATAAAAAAGACGTTTGTTGCGAAAAAAGAAATTATCCAACAGCTGATGCATTAGAAGAAGCTTATAATGAAGGTATTAGAAAAGGATATTGTGAAGGAGTTGAATCTGGAAGAAAAGAAGGGTTCAATAAAGGTTATGAAGAGGGTAAAGAAAAGGGCAAAGAAGAAGGTAAAAAAGAGTGGTTCGAAGAGGGATACGAAAAGGGAAAAGAAGATGGTTTCGATGAAGGCTTAGAGAAAGGTAAAAAAGAGAGCTTTAATGAAGGCTATGAAAAAGGTGTCAAAGATGGATGTAAGAAAATAAAGGAAAAAGCCTTAGACTGTATAGAGAAATTTGAATGCTGTTAAAAAGTAAATATATATTTAGACTAGTAGAAGAATCTATGTCATTTAAATTAATTTCTAATTAATAATTTAGTATTATATATAGCTTAATTGTAAGTTATTTATTTTTTTGAGCAGTAGCTGATAGCAATCTAGCTACTGCTTATTTGATAGCTGGTGAAAAATATTGAGTTTTAAAGTATAAGAACATAGATGATTATTTATATTATAGTGGAAGACAAGAAAAATGTTACTAAAACAAATATAGAGACTATATAAAAACACAATCCATTTGAATGAATAGATTTATTCAAGTAAGCCATAATATAAGGGGTAAGATATGTTATTAATGAGAGGCTTTAATATAAATAATAGAGGTAGTATTTATAGTTACAAGGATAAATACTACCTCTATTATTATTGGGATAAAATGCATACAACTTAATTAGTGGCGTAGTATAAAATAGTATACATTTCTTATAATTTTAAATCTAATTCATTATCATTAAATTTTATATAAACATAAATTACACACTTATTTACATGGTTAACATAAGGTTATATATCAGAATTGTAATACTTATTATTGACCAAGTAAAAAGTGAAGATTATCAAGTGTTAAAGGATATATATAATCAATATCCATTTTTGGTTCCCAAATAAAACCATCGCTTCGAGTAATTTTACCTTGAACCTGATATAATTCTTTTGCAGCATATTGATTTTCTGGTAAAGGTAATGGTGCTTGGATTCCTCCCATTTGTTGTACTCCATTGACAAGTTTATAAAATCCAGTCCAATATGCTCCATTGCCATCATTAGAAATATACAATTTGGAAATAAGAGCTTGGTTAGGGATAAACGGAGCGTTGGTTAAGTCTACTTGTTGATATGGAGATAACCATGGGCCAGCACTGCCATAATCGTTATATCCAAAATTAAATCTCATACCTAAATCCATATAACCGGTTGTACCACTTTTATATGCGCCTCCAAAATATAAAGAGTAATTTTGTTGACTGAAGTTATTTTCTATCCCAGTTTTTGCGTCTACAACTGCATAATAAGTTCCTGGATTACAGTTAAAATAAATTGCTTCGGTTGCATTTCCAGTTTGTTCAGATTGTAGTCCTGCAATTTGTCCATTCGGTAGAATTTGCAATATATACAAATCATAATCGCAATTATTAGGTATATTAGTCAATATTGCGGCTGCTACTCCACCATTTGCATCTAAATCAGATTGAGTTATATCTATTTTATACCAATCCTCATCTGTAGCAGAATTAAGATTTGCTTGAATTACTTGATTTTTAATACCTGATGTTGCCACACCAGAGTTATCGTTTGGCTCATATTTATCGGGTGTGTATGGATCAGTAGTTGAATCTAAAGTCTTTACATTAGAAGATTTATTTAATTCATCTTTCAATTTTGACTGCACATTCGTGCTAAAATCATCCATATTTAAAACATTTACCTGTTTTTTGATATTATTCTCCATTGTAGTTTTAAGGGAATCATTTTTAAATGCTAAATCAGATTTGTAATTATTTTCTGCTGCAAAAACATTGCTTGAAAATAATAACTGCATAACTGCTACTAATGAAATTATTTTATGAAACTTCATCCAATATTCCTCCTATTTCACAAAAATTTAAGTATCCTGATATTTCATGATCTTTTTACATAATATTCCTTAAGGAAAAGTATTATTGTTTAAATTTCATATTTATATATTTATTGTATTGCAAATAAATATAACCCTATATAGGAAAAATAAAGCTTTATATAATTATATTACAGTAATTAAGAGAGATAAAACATTATGTGAACATAAAAGAAGTAAATTTGGACGTATATGTAGATTATGTAATGAATATTCACAGTTAAGTAATTATATTTATATATTAGGCTTAAAGTAGTTAAATGTTATGGAATAGAAGTTATGGGATGCTACATTAACATTTTTAGCGCCTAACAGTAAAGAATATGATGATTTAAATAGATATTCAATTGTATGCAAATTAAAATATGGTAATACAAGTTTTCTATTTAATGGAGACACTGAAGATATAAGTGAAGGAGAGATGTTGCAAAAACAATTAGATATACAAGCGGATGTTTTAAAAGTTGGGCACCATGGAAGTGATGGCTTTTGTATAACAACTGAGGCATATAAGAAAATTGTTGAAAGTAATTATGAATTTAAAAAATGCAATACATAATATAGTTCAAAATAGGTTTAATGGTTTATAATTAGTATATATTTTTAGCAAACTACTTAAAGACATAAAGTTTAAGAGAAAGAAGGCGTTATTATATGGTAAAGCAAACGTTATTCTCAAATTATTTTAATGAATTCAAAGTAATATTAGATAGTGTGTCCAACGAAATAATTGTAATTGATCGTAAAAATAAGATATTTTTTATTAATGAATCCGCTAGTATTCTTTTTAGAATAGATAGAAATAATAGTTTAGGCAAGGATGTCAATGAATTAATACGAAACTCTGAACTATCTTATTTTTTGTCTGAGAAAAAAATGGAACTTAAAAAGTCTATAGTAATTAACAATTTAAATTTGGTATTGAGAATTGTACCTTTGTGGGAAGATAAAAACATAATAGGAACTATATTAATTTTTAGTAATATAGAAAACTATAATGAATTGCTTCATAAGCTTGATGAGGAGAAAAACAGTAGTGAAATATTAAATACTGTCATTGAAACTGCTTATGATGGAATGGTTATCATTAATAAAATGGCGATAATAACAATGATTAGTAAGGCTTATACAGAGTTTTTAGGAATAAGAAGAGAGGATGTAATTGGCAAACATGTAGCAGACGTTATTGAAAACACTAGAATGCCAATAGTATTAAAGACAGGTAAAGAAGAAGTGGCGCAGCTTCATAAGATTAAAGGAAATTATATGATAGCATCAAGAATACCAATAATAAAAAATGGTGAAATAATAGGGGTAGTAGGTAAGGTATTATTTAGAAATGTAAAAGAATTGAATAATCTTTATAAAAAAATAAGTGTTATAGAAAAGGAATTAGAAAACTATAAATCAAAGCTTAGAGAATTCAATACAGCCAGTTATTCTCTTAAAAATATTATAGGCGAAAGTGATCAGATTATTTTGGCTAAAGATATAGTGAGGAAGGCTGCACATACTACTTCAAATGTACTTATTTTAGGAGAAAGTGGTACTGGTAAGGAAATCTTTGCTCATGCCATCCATTCGGAAAGTAAACGCCATGAAGGACCTTTTGTTAAAGTAAATTGTGCAGCAATCCCAAGTGATTTACTTGAATCGGAATTGTTTGGCTATGAAGCGGGAGCTTTTACGGGAGCTAGAAAAGAAGGTAAAATAGGAAAATTTGAAATAGCAAATGAAGGTACAATATTTCTAGATGAAATAGGAGATATGCCTCTTCATATGCAGGTAAAGCTTTTAAGAGTTATTCAAGAACGGGAAGTAGAAAAGGTTGGTGGGGTTGCCAGTAAAAAAATTAATATAAGAATAATTGCGGCAACAAATAGAAATCTTGAGAAATTAGTATCAGAAGGAAAGTTTCGTGAAGACCTGTACTATAGACTCAATGTCGTAACGATTGAGATTCCTCCTTTAAGAGAACGTGGAAATGATATAATACTTATTTCTAATCATTTGATCAAAAAGCTTTCACTTGATTTAAATAAGAAAGTTACAGGAATTTCAAGGGAGGCTGAACAATATCTTAAAACTTATGAATGGAAAGGTAACGTAAGAGAATTAGAGAATATATTAGAACGAGCTATTAATATTATGGAGGATAATGAGATTATTGATATAAAGGATTTACCCAAAGAACTTATTGGTAAAAAGATTGAAATAATACCGAAAAAGCTTCAAGATGTTCTTGCTGAAAGTGAAAAAAATGCTATTATTTTCGCTATTAGAGCTGCGAAGGGAAATAAGACAAAGGCAGCCAAAATTCTTGATATAGGACGGACTAGTTTATATGAGAAAATAGAAAAGTATAAAATACAGGTGTAGTTGTACGAATAAGCGTACAACTATTTTTTTATGCGCAATATAGTTGTACGAAGAATCGAACACTATGTAAATGTTTACGTGAAACATGTACGAAAAAGCGAACATAAATTTACAAAGTTAATTAAAATCTTTTAAATATATAGAGAAGAAAGCGCATTATTGTGATTGTTTCTTTCTTAAAATTTTGGCATAGATATTGCTTATATAAATGTATGTAAACGAAATCATAAATAAAATATTAAGTTGTTGTTTCATTGAGTATGTAGAAAGGAGGATGAGATATGAACAAGATAATGTCATTTGAGCAGGCAATCGACCTAATTAAAAATGGAGATACTGTTGCATTTGGTGGCTTCATTGGTGCTGGGCATGCTGAGGGAATTTCTAAGAAATTAAAGGAAATTTACCTAGAGCATGGCACTCCCAATAATTTAACGCTTGTTTATGCAGCTGGGCAAGGAGATGGGAAAGAAAAAGGTTTAAACCATCTCGGCCAAGAAGGTCTTATTTCAAAGGTAATAGGAGGGCATTGGGGATTGGCTCCTAAGATACAAAAGCTTGCAATTGAAAATAAAATAAAAGCTTATAATCTTCCACAAGGAGTTATATCTAGTCTTTATAGAGATATTGCAGCTGGTAAGCCTGGAACGGTTACTCACGTAGGGTTGAAAACCTTTGTAGACCCAAGAGTAGAGGGGGGAAAACTAAATGAGAGCACAACTGAGGATATTGTAAAAGTAATTGAAATAGATGATAAGGAATATCTCTATTACAAGGCATTTCCTATTGATATAGCTGTACTTAGAGCTACTTATGCAGATGAAGATGGAAATGCAAGCCTTCAAAAAGAAGCTGCAACTCTTGATGGTCTTGCAATGGCACAGGCAGCAAAAAATTCTAGTGGAAAAGTTATTCTTCAGGTTGAAAAGATAGTATCTAGAGGAACTTTAGATCCTAAGCTTGTAAAAATTCCTGGAATACTTGTCGATGCAATAGTTGTTGCTGAAGCAGAAGATCATATGCAGACTTTCTCTGAAATGTTTAATCCAGCCTTTTGTGGAGAAATAAAGATGCCTGCAAATTCTATCAAATGCCTGCCAATGGATGAAAGAAAAATAATAGCAAGACGTTGTGCAATGGAGCTTATACCAAATGCAGTCACTAATCTTGGAATAGGTATGCCAGAAGGAATTTCAATGGTAGCAAATGAAGAGGGTATAGGAAATACTATGAGATTAACCATTGAATCAGGTCCTATTGGAGGCATTCCAGCGGGTGGATTGAGTTTTGGAGCAGCTATAAATCCAGATAGTATTATAGATCAATCATCTCAATTTGATTTTTATGATGGCGGTGGATTAGATATAGCATTTTTGGGATTAGCTCAATGTGATAAAAAGGGTAATATAAATGTAAGTAAGTTTGGACCTAAAATAGCAGGTTGTGGAGGGTTTATAAATATTACTCAAAATGCTAAGAAGGTTGTATTCTGTGGAACTTTTACAGCAGGAGGTCTTAGAATTAATATTACTGGCGGTAAATTAGTAATTGAAAATGAAGGAAAGTCAAAGAAATTTATTGATAGTGTTGAACAAATTACATTTAGTGGAGATTATGCTAAAGATGTTAATCAGCCGGTGCTTTATATAACTGAAAGAGCAGTTTTCAGCCTAACAAGAGATGGAATAACTTTGGAGGAAATAGCTCCTGGAATAGACTTACAAAAGGATATTATTGATCAAATGAATTTTAAACCAATAATTTCAAGTGACTTAAAGATAATGGACCAAAGGATTTTTGAGGATAAGCTCATGAAATTAAAATAAAAGATCCATATAAGTAAAATGGAGACATGGATAAAATAATTAAAATGAAAAATAATAAAATAATGGAGGTTTTATATATGGCAGTTATAGGAATTTTATTAAGTTTAGGACTTTTAATGTTTATGGCCTATAGAGGTTTTTCAGTTATTGTTTTTGCACCTATATTTGCAATAGCTGCAGCTATATTTTCTGGAATGGCAATTATGCCGACTTATACAGAAATCTTTCTACCGAACTTGGGTAACTATGTAAAAGTTTACTTCCCTTTCTTTTTATTAGGTGCTGTATTTGGGAAAGTTATGGAACAATCTGGTGCAGCAAAATCTATTGCAAAATTCATAGTAGAGAAGTTAGGTAAAAAACGTGCTATGTTGTCCGTAATTTTAGCAGCGGCTATACTAACTTATGGCGGGGTAAGTCTTTTCGTTGTAGCATTTGCTGTATATCCATTTGCAGCATCTATATTTAAAGAAGCAGATATACCAAAGAGACTTGTTCCAGCGACTATAGCTGTTGGTGCTTTCACATTTACTATGGATGCGCTTCCAGGAACACCGCAGATTCAAAACTCTATACCAATGAAGTTTTTTAATACAGATCTTTATGCTGCTCCTGTATTTGGAACACTAGGCGCGATTATAGTTTTAGTTTGTGGTGTATCTTATTTAGAGTGGCGTAAACGTAAGGCTCAGGCCAATGGGGAAGGATATGGAGAAAATCATAAACAAGAACCGGTACTTGTTGAAGATGAAAATTTACCAAATCCATTTTTATCAGCTTTACCACTAGCATCTGTACTTGGGCTAACTTTAATTTTGCAAAAGCTAGTGTTCCCTAAGTGGGATATTGTATCTTGGGTAACAAAGGAACCTTATAACATTCCAGAAGCAAGTGTTGTAGGTTCAATGAATAACTGGGCACTTATGATTGCACTTGTATGTGGTATTATTCTTGCAGTTTCTATCAATCCAAAACGTATGAAAGGTAATTTAGCAACAGCAATTAATGCTGGTGCAATTGGATCACTTTTAGCTGTTATGAATACAGCATCAGAAGTAGGCTTTGGTAATGTTATAAAAACTTTACCAGGATTTCAATCTATAGCTCACGCATTAACAAATATTAATTCAAATGGAAGCCCATTACTTTCAGAAGCGGTGACAGTAAATACTCTTTCAGGGGTGACAGGTTCTGCTTCAGGTGGAATGAGTATAGCACTTGATACATTTGGTAAACAATATTTAGAGTGGGCAAATAATGCTGGTGTAGATCCACAATTACTTCACCGTGTTGCCGCTATGGCATCAGGAGGAATGGATACATTGCCTCATAATGGTGCAGTTATTACTTTACTTGGAATTGCAGGCTTGACTCACAAACAATCATATAAAGATATTTTCGCAATTACTTGTATTAAAACAGGAACTGTATTTTTATTAATTATACTACAAGGCATATTGCATTTTGTTTAATAAGAATATAAAAAAATAGTTAAAGTCTGTTGGAGTCGATAAAGTATAAAGGGAGGAATTACTGATGAAAGGTTTGACTATAAAGGAGCTAAATATTGGCGATAAAGCATCTTTTCAAAAGACAATTACAGAAACAGACGTGTATTTATATGCTGGGATAACTGGAGATTTAAATCCAGCACATATAAACCATGTTGAAGCAGAAAAAACAATATTTAAAGGTAGAATTGCTCACGGTATGTTGACGGCTGGCCTAGTATCCGCAGTATTAGGTATGCAACTGCCAGGGCCAGGTTCTATTTATCTTGGACAAGAACTAAAGTTTTTAGCTCCAGTAAAAATAGGAGACACAATCAAAGCAGAAGTAGAAGTAATAGAGAAGATTGAGGAAAAGAATAGGATAAAACTAAGTACCATATGCACAAATCAAAATGATGTTGAAGTACTTAAAGGTATAGCTACCATAATGCCACCAAAATAAAGACAAGCTTCTAAAAAATGGTGTTTTATGATTGAATTCATATGTTTTAGGAAAAAGCTATTATCTTTGTTTATATATGGTGATATAATTTAATTTACAAAGAATATAGCAATTTATATAAACGAATTATGTTTATATTTTAAGAGATAACGAATTTTTTAAAGTGTAGAAAACAATAGAAGTATTGTTTTCTACCTTTATTTTATTTGTAGGAAATAAATATCTTTACTGTAAATTAATTATGAATTCCTAGTTATTATATAGTTTGATTAGCATATGTCTATAAAAATTAAAATGAGAAGAGGCGAATTATATGGAAAATATAATAGACAATTTGTTAAATAAATCTAAGGAAAATTTTATGATGGCTATTGAAATATATAATAAGCCTACAATTCACTATAGAGTTGAGGGTTTTTGCTTTTTTATCTGTAATTCATGGGAGTTAATGCTTAAGGCACATATGATTGACAAGCTTGGTGAGGTGAGTATTTACTATAAAAATAATTCCAGTAGAACCTTGACCCTGAAAAAGTGTATTAGCATTATTTTTACTAATGAAAAAGCGCCTTTAAGACTTAACTTGGAAAAGATAATTGAATTAAGAAATACAAGCACATATTTTATCACAGAAGAGTATGAGCTTATATATCTACCACTATTTCAATCGTGCATTTTTAATTTTATGGAGAAAATGTATGAGTTTCATAATATAGATATGACAACAATTACGCCGTGGAGCTTTTTGATGTGGACTATGAACAGAAATATGATAAATATTAATGAAATAAGAGCAAAATATACAGGAGAAATTGCCAATAAATTAATTAATGTTAGTACCGATATCTCAAGTTTATCATCACAAAATAACCATACTTTTTCTGTAAAAGTAGAATGTTTTAACTGCATCACTAAAGATAAAAATAAAGGAGGAGGTATTACTTATATTAGCAATGAAACTAAAAACCAAATTAAAATGAGACAAGAAGCAGAGGATCCTAATAGTACACATAAATACAATATGAAATCCTGTAATAAGGAAATAAATAAAAGGCTTAAAACATTAGGAATAAATTTGAAGTTTAATAAATATCATTTTGAACTATTTTGCAAATATTATAATTTGAAGAAAAATCCTAAATTATGTTATACCTATAACGTAAATTCAAGTCCTAATTATAGTTATTCTCTCCAAACTATAGACTTTATTGTAGACGAAATAAAAAAAGATCCTAAAAATATTATTCAAAATTTAAGAGAAAAAATAAAAAAATAAGCCAACCCTAGGGGCAAAGGGATTCTTGGCATTATGCCTACTCTCATTCGAGAACCCAGCCTTATTCCTTCACGAGTCAACTTATTTATATTATAATATATTAGAAAAACTTGTCAAATATTCTTTGTTAGTTAATGTCCCAAAGGATGCATTATACTTTATAAGTAATTAAGATGATAACTAATAAATAAAAAAGCCCCATGTATTAAAACAATAGAGGCTTTTTCATTTATTAAAATATATATAAGTATGCTCATTTTTGATTTTTGGAAAGATAATCATAAACAATTTTAGGTGTTCCAAGAGTTAAATTTGTAAGTATATGCGATGCAGATATAATTTCTAATACTGGTAAGTCAGCTAAAGGAGCTAGTGCGTGGCTAAACAATTGTAGACGAGCACTACCAGTCCATGCACCATGTATTGTTATATCAGTATTTTCTGCGCATATAAGTTCACAAATTCTTGGCTTACCATTATATCCTTGAATAATTTTTAACATAAAATTAGGTCTTGAAATTTGTGAATAAGCTTCTTTAAGATCTAGGGGTTCATGTTTATATCCCATTGTGGCAGTGGCCACTGGCAATGTGCCATATTTTAGGGTACCAACTAATGTATCTGAATCAACAAATAACTTTGGATTTCCAAGTTTTTTAGGATAAGCGCTACTTTCTCGTCCAACAGCTATAGCTGGCTCATTATCAAGGTACATCATATGCAAGTAATCGCCGCTAACTCCATTGAATTTTACTGGGATAGCCTGACCACATTCTGTATATGAGCCTAATCCGGTTGTATCCGGCATAGCCATCATTTCAAATCTCACATAAGGGCTATCTAACTCAAGTGGTTCTGGAACTATTTTTCTAAGAGCTTCTAAATCAGTACGATAAATGATATTTAGGTATTCTCTATTGTAAAATTTATATGGTCCTCTAGGAAATGCTGGAGCAGATATAGGAGTTGTAATTTGTTTCATTACTTCATTTTCTAGCATAGAATTATCACACTCTTTTCTTATTTTTTTTATTATATGGAGAGCCTAAGCTTAAGAGGCTGTGACTTTAAGATAAAAGGTTTATATGTCCATAATTTCTATGTCATTTGAGATAATTAAATTTGCATCTGTTAGAGATTTTATTTCATCAACAGTCGTATCTTTGTGAATTTCTTTTAAAATTAATCCGTCACTTGTTACTTCGATTACGCAGAGTTCTGTAATTATTAAATCTACTTGAGCTTTTGCAGTAAGTGGGAGAGTGCATTTTTTTACAATCTTGGGTTTACCTTTACCAGTATGCTGCATTGCTACTATTACTTTTCTTGCGCCTATTGCTAAATCCATAGCACCGCCCATGCCTGGCACAATTTTATTTGGGACAATCCAGTTGGCTAAGTTTCCTTTCTCATCAACTTCTAAGGCGCCTAGTACAGCAACATCCACATGCCCACCTCTAATTAATGAGAAAGACATTGAGCTATCAAAAAAAGCACCTTGAGGTAGAATAGTTACATATTGGCCGCCAGCATTTATTATATCGGGATCATATTCACCTGAAGCTGCTATTTCTCCCATGCCAACCATACCATTTTCAGATTCAAAAGTGATATCCATTTCCTTTGGTATATAATTAGCAACTAAAGTTGGAAGTCCTATTCCAAGATTAACAAGTTGCCCAGCTTTTAATTCCTTAGCAACTCTCTTGGCAATTATCTCTTTAGCTAAAGTTTTATCGGCAATCATTTAAACCACCTCTTTTACTATATAATCTACTAATATACCTGGAGTCATTATATTTTCTTTGTTTAGTTCATCAGCTTTTACTAATTTATCAGCTTCTACTATAACTGTATTACCGGCCATTGCCATGTATGGATTGAAGTTTTTTGCAGCAGCTCTATAGAAGGTGTTTCCAAATTCATCTACTAGACTACCTTTTATTAATGAGATATCAGCTGATAATGGAAGTTCTAGCAAATACTTTTTACCGTTAACATTAACTTTTTGCTTACCTTTTTCTACAATAGTGTCCACCCCAGTTGGCGTTAATACACCTCCAAGGCCAGAACCAGCTGCACGAATTCTTTCTATTAAAGTTCCTTGAGGAGAAAGCTCAACTTCAAGTTCACCAGAATTCATTTTTTTTCCGGTTTCAGGATTTGTTCCAATATGAGAAGCAATTACTTTAGAGACCTGACCATTTACAATAAGTTTACCAATACCCTTATCTGGAAAAGCTGTATCGTTGCATATAACAGTTAGATTTTTAATATTCAAATTAACTAAAAAGTCTATAATATTTTCTGGTGTTCCGCAATTTAAGAAGCCGCCAACCATAATTGTCATGCCATCTTTAAATAAGCTCTTTAAATTTATTAATTTAGTTATTTTTCTCATTTTAGCAACTCCTTTCTGAATATTTTTCTGTAATCGCATAAATAGACTTGTAAATTCAAGAAGGAAGTTAACCCGCTAACACACATCTTCTTTGACGTGTGAAGTTTCTTGCAGAGGTTATACCTTCACCAGTACAGCCAGCAATAGTGAAAGTTGTAAATCCTTCAGCATTATAACCTACTCCGGCAAAAGATTTTGCATTTTTTACAAAGATAGTAGTATCTATTTCTTTCTCAAATCTATTTAAGTTATCTATATTCTTGGAATAAATATAGGCACTATGTTTTCTGTTTTGTTCTGCTATTTTTGCATATTTTATAGCCTCATCTATATTTTTGACTCTCACGATTGGTAGTATTGGCATCATAAGCTCTGTCATTACAAAAGGATGATCTGGCTCTACTTCGCAGATTATACATCTAACGCTTGAAGGAGCTTCAACATCTATCTCATTTAAGAATAGTTTTGCATCTTTTCCAACCCATTTTTTGTTTATGTTGTATTCTTGAGTTTCATTATTTTTTTGTAGTATTAAATTCAATAGTTTTGTTATTTTATTTTTATTTATAATTACAGCATTATTTTTTAACATAGTATCTATTAAATTATCTGCAACATTGTCAAAAACAAATACTTCTTTTTCAGCTATACAAGGTAAATTATTATCAAAAGAGCAGCCTTCGATGATATTTTTTCCGGCTTTTTCAATGTCAGCAGTATCATCTACAATAACTGGAGGATTTCCAGCACCAGCACCTATAGCTTTTTTACCAGAATTTAAGAGAGTTTTTACCATTCCAGGACCGCCAGTTCCGCATAAAAGTTTTATTTCTGGATGTTTTATAATTGCATCTAAGGATTCCATGGTTGGATTTTTTACAGCTGTTATTAGATTTTCAGGACCTCCACATGAAACAATGGCTTTATTTATCATATCGACAGCAAAAGCAACACATTTTTTTGCACTGGGATGTCCATTAAAAACTACAGCATTTCCTGCAGCTATCATTCCTATGCTGTTGCAGATAACAGTTTCAGTTGGATTAGTGGAAGGGGTTATTGCCCCTATAACACCATATGGCGCCATTTCAACTACAGTAAGTCCATTATCTCCTGACCAGGCTGTAGTAGTTAAATCTTCTATGCCAGGAGTATACTTAGCTACTAATTCATGTTTTAATATCTTATCTTCATATCTTCCCATATGAGTTTCGTCTAAAATCATTTTAGCTAAAATTTTTTTATTTTTTAATGTGGCTTTCCTTATTTCAGTTATTATTTTTTCTCTTTGTTCCTTTGTATAATAAAGAGAAAATTCCTTCTGTGCAGTTATAGCTTTATTAATAGCAACTTCAACATCTTCGAAAACTCCAAAATATGAAATGTCATTTTTGTAGTTTTTTAAATCGGCATTTTTAATATTTGTTTTAAATTTTAAATTTTCAGTTTCTGATATTATTGTGTCTTTGTTCATAATTATTCCTCCTTGTAATTTAAAAAATAATTCACATTAGAAAATAACTATTTCATATAGGTAAACAGTAAAATCTAATGAGTATATACAGTATAATAGCCATTGCTTATTACAAAAACAACCTATAAATACAAGAAAATCAATATAAAGGAAATAAAACGTTACCAAATTACAAATTTGTAACATATTTTTATTAAATAAATTATAGAAACATAGAATTAGAAAATTTGGAGAATATTCTGAAAATATAAACATATCATAAATTAATTAATATATTTATGTTTTGGTAAAGGATGTAAGTCTATATGAAGAATATTAATATAAAAAAGCCTTTTAAAAGCTATCATACAGGAAAAATTATTATTCTGATATCTTCAATGGTGCTAATTTATTTACTCATTTCATTATATTTTGTTAATCATTACTTTTTTAATACAGTAATAAATGGAGTAAATGTATCATTAAAAGCACATGAGGGCGTAAATGATATAATTAAAAATTACATTGAAAATTATAAGTTACAGTTAATCGAAAGAGATGGAGAAACAGAAGAAATATTAGGACAAGATATAGGATTACAATATAATGAAAAAAATGATATTTCTAAAATCAATAAACTTCAAAGCTCATATAAATGGATAAGTTCATTATTAAAGGAACAAGATTATTATGAAGGTGATTTATTTTTTTATAATAAAGATAATCTGGAAAATAAAATAAATCAATTAAATTGTTTGAATAAGGAGATTATAGAACCACAAAATGTGAGCTTTAGATACGCAGGTGGTTTATATGAAGTAGTTAAAGAGGTATATGGGAACAAAATATATAAGGACAAGCTAAATGAGACTATAAAAATGAGTATATCGCAGGGAAAAACAAAATTAAATTTGGATGAGAATCTTTGTTATGAAAATCCAGAATACATTACTACTTCTAATAAGACTATTGAAGTTATTAATTTGCTAAACAAGTATACATCGACAAAGATAACCTATATATTTGGAAATAAGAGTGAAGTTCTGGATGGAAGTATAATAAATGGGTGGCTTAGCGTTGATGATAACTTAGATGTAGAAATAAATGAAAAAGCAGTTAATGAATATTTGAAAAACTTAAGCAAAAAATATGACACAGTTGGTATAACAAGAAAGTTTAAAGCATCTATAAATAAAATAGTAGAAGTTAAGGGTGGATTTTATGGTTGGAAAATTAATTGTGTATCTGAAACAAAAGCACTATTAGAAAACATAAAACATGGGGATATACTTCAAAAAGAACCGATATATACTCAAAAGGCTTTATATAGAGATGAAGATGATATAGGAAAAACTTATGTAGAAATTAATCTGACAAGGCAGCATTTATGGTTTTATAAGGAAGGGAAGCTTATAACTCAAGGTGACATAGTAACAGGTAACCCTAATAGAGGAAATCATACTAAGCTTGGAGTTTATATGCTTAACTACAAAGAAAAAGGATCAACATTAAATGGAGAAAATTATGAAACAAAAGTAAGCTATTGGATGCCGTTTAACGGAAATATAGGTATACATGATGCAAGTTGGAGATATTCTTTTGGTGGATATATATATAAGAGCAATGGATCTCATGGATGTGTAAATGCTCCACTATATTTAGCTAAGAAAGTTTTTGAGAATATAGAAGCTGGAACCCCTATTATTTGTTATGAAGAATAGAAAAATGATCAAATGCTTCTTTTGATTATTTCTTTTATGATATTAATAAAATTTTCTGCATCAGGATTAAGAGTGCGGTAACTACTTTTTATCCAACCCATTGAGAGTTTCACATTACAGTTCTCTATTGGGAGTATCTTTAAGTTATAATCAGATACAAAGTTTTGACAACAATCCATTACTATGGCAAATGCATCAGTTGTATGAAGCATATGAAGCATGGTAAATCCGTTATTGATAAATATTTTTTTTATATTAGACATTTGTATCCCATCAATAATAATGTTAGTAGTAATTGAAGAAAAATAGTCATCTTTTTCTCTTAAAAAAGTATAATTTAGTAGCTCAGAGATAGTAACAGTTTTATTATTATATAATGGATGGCATGGACCAATACATATTGCCCAGTTAGCTTTTATTAGTTCATGATATTCTAATTGATTTTTAGATAAGCTTTTTTTAAACTCTCTAGTTTGCATAGAATTGTATTGAACAAGACCAATATCAGATATACAGTCTTTAACATTACTTAATACTTTGCTTATGCGTACTTCTTCTATCTCTAGCTCTAAATTACTATCTTTATTTTGTTCGTAAAATTCTTGAAAAAAATGTGATGACATCCATAATGGAAATGAAGATATAGATAAAAATCTTTTTGAATCATATTGGGATATGTTTTCGATTAATTCTACATTACTTAAAATATTTTGACCGTAACGATATAACTTTTGTCCATCTTCTGTAAGTAATACACCTTTATTGCTTCTGGTGAAAATAGTTATATTAAGGTCATCTTCAAGCGATTTAATAGCAGAAGTAAGACTTGGTTGAGAAATGAATAGCTGTTCAGCGGCTTGATTCATGCTGTGAAGTTCTGCTATTTTCATAAAGTAAATTAAGTTTTGTATAGATAGCATAAATTTTCTCCTGACTGCTCATTGTAATTTGAAATAATATATAATTGCTAGTCAGTTATATATTATTTGTAAGGAATGCTTTTGATTCATTATAACCTCTAAAAATTATATTATCAATTGTCACTTGGATTTATTGATAATGTAATTATTTTTTAAAGTTAAAAATAAATAAAAGTCAATGAATTTAATGTTTTAGTATTGAATTAATAAAGTGATGTTATTACTGAGCTATAGAATATATGTATTATACAGGAAAATGTGAATTTGTTACTATAAAAGAAATAGCAAGGGCGCTAGAATATAGCGCCCTTGATTTTTTTAAAAAATATAATGTGCATTATTTTTTTAAGTAACTAATTATTTAGAATTTGAAAGGAGTGTAAGGATTATGCAATTAGGTCCTCTTCAATGTTTTCTTATAGTAGCATGTTTTATGTTTATAGGAGAAATAGTATCAAACAAAACGAAGGCATTTATTCCTTCAGTATTTGTCACAGCGGTTTTATTTTTAATAGGATTTTGGACTTTTGTGCCAAAAGATGTTGTTACTCAAGCCTCTTTTGGACCTCAGTTTGTATCAATATGTATGAGTTTGCTTCTTGTGCATCTTGGTACCATAATGAATTTACGAAAACTTATAGAACAGTGGAAAGCAGTTGTAGTTGCTGTATTTGGAATATGCGGAATTATTTTATTTACTATGACCATAGGAAATTTACTTTTTGATTGGTATATTGTTGTTGCAGCAACACCACCTTTAACTGGAGGGGTAGTGGCAGCTCTATTGATGTCAGAAGGATTAAAAGCAAAAGGATTAACTACTCTTGTTGCATTGCCTACAGCAATGTTTATAACTCATAGTTTTTTTGGATATCCTCTTACATCTTGGTGCCTTAAAAGAGAAGGTAGAAGATTAATTGAAGGCTTTAGGCAAAATGGAGCAGATATTAAAGAAGTTGCAGCTACTAAAGAAATTGTGGAACAAAGTCAACGTAAAAAGCTTCTACCTGAACTTCCAGAAAAATATAGGACAACCTCAGTGATGTTATTTAAGCTAATGTTGGTTGCTATATTAGCAAGTGGAATTTCAAGTCTTTTGCATGATGCTATTAATGTATATGTAATTTGTCTCATATTGGGTGTTATATTTTGTGAATTAGGATTTTTAGAAGAAAACACTCTTGTAAAAGCTGGAGTTTTTCAATGGCTGATTACTGGTTTATTAGCGTATATATTTGCTGGTTTGTCAAGTGTTACACCAGATATTCTTCTAAATATGATAGTGCAGATAGTAGTTTTGATCATATTAGGAATAATGGGGATGTTTATAACATCATTAATAATTGGAAAATTTCTTGGATTTACAAAAGAAATGGGGTTTGCTTGTGCACTTACAGCACTCTTTGGATTCCCTGCTGACTATATAATTACTAGTGAAGTATGTAAAACTGTGAGTCAAAATGAGGAAGAGAGACTTTATTTAATGGATGTACTCTTGCCTAGAATGCTTGTTGGTGGATTCGCTACAGTATCAATAGCTTCGGTAATAATTACGAGCATATTTTTAAAACTTTTATAGAAGTTGCATAAGAGAGATTTATTTCACATTATTAAGACTAAATATTATTAATTTAGGAGGAACGTGTAGATGATGAGTACTATATTTGAAAATTCAAAAGAAATACAAAGCTGGCTAGTTAATTTAAGAAGAGATTTTCATAGACATCCTGAGCCATCCCTGGAAGAGATTAGAACCTCAAAAATAATTGAGGAGCAGCTTATAAAGATGGGCATTAAGGCAGAGAGGGTATGTGAAACTGGAATAATTGGAATATTAGAAGGAAAAGATTCTGGAAAAGTTATTGCACTAAGAGCAGACATGGATGCTCTTTCTGTTAGTGAAAAAACTGGCCTTCCTTTTGCGTCTGAAACTCCAGGAATTATGCATGCATGTGGACATGATTTTCATGTATCAATGCTTTTAGGAGCTGCTAAACTTTTATCTCAAATGACAAATGAGTTTAATGGTACTGTAAAATTCATATTTCAGCCAGCAGAGGAATTAGCATTAGGTGCTAAGAACTTAATAAAAAATGGAGTTTTAAAAAATCCAGATGTAGACTTTGTTTTTGGCATGCATATATGGTCAGATGTTCCTGTAAATAAAGTAGTAGTTCAACAAGGAGCATTAATGGCTGGTGCAGATACATGGAACTTAACTATAACAGGAAAGTCAGCTCATGGGTCTTCTCCATGGCAAGGAAAAGATGCAATTGTTTGTGCAGCTACAGTTATACAAAGTTTGCAAACAATTGTAAGTAGAACAAATGATGTAAGATCACCAATTGTGATAAATATAGGTACAATTAAAGGAGGAGAAAGATTCAATGTTATACCTGGCAGCGTTAAAATGGAAGGGATGAATAGAACCTTTAGTTCTGATACTAGAGAAAAATTGCCACAATGGATTGAAAAAGTAGTGAAAAGTACTTGCGAAGCTTATGGATGTGAATATGAATTTAGCTATACTCCAATGACTGCAGTAGTAATAAATGATGAAAAAGGTACTGAACTAGTTAAAAATTCACTTGATAAAATTTTAGGAGAAGATGCATTTATTCCATCAGAAAAGATAATGGGTTCGGAAGATTTTTCTGAATATCTTGAACAAGTACCAGGTGTTTTAATGCTGCTAGGTGGAAGGAATGAAGAAAAAGGCTGTTGTTACTCACAGCATTCTAATTTCTTTGACGTGGATGAGGACGCATTGCCAATAGGCACTGCATCATACGTTCAAGTGGCTTTGGACTACCTTAAATAAAATTGAACTATAACAATAAGCCTGTTAGTGAGCAGGATTCAATCAGTTATTTAAATTATAAATATATATTTGATATTTACAATTGATTGAAAAAGTGCTAATATTATTTTCAAATAAGAGGAAAGTGCACGAAACTCTTAAAGGCACATTCAAAAAATAATAAGTTAATTTTAATCCATTGCATTTTTCTATGTGCCTAAAATTAAATATTAATTGAGCAATGAGAGGGAAAAGTATTATAGAATACAGTTTTCAGAGATGGAATGTCAAAAGGCTGTAAGCATTCCTAAATATGACTATAAGAAAAACTACCCTGGAGCTATGGCTGATTAGCAGAACTTTGTGAAAGGTCATCGGTGAAAATCGTTAAGAATTTAAGAGAAGAATTGAGTTAATTTAATTCAATTTGGGTGGAACCACGGATATTATGCATTCGTCCCAAGGCTTGGGATGAGTGCTTTTTTTGTACAAAAAAAATATTTATGTCTATATAAAAATGAAAATAAATCTAAGAGAAGGAGGTAAAAGGCTATGATAAATATAAGACTTAAAGATGGATCAATAAAAGAAATTTCTGAAGGCTCTAGCATTTATGATCTTGCAGGTTTAATAAGCAAAAATTTAGCAAAAGCTGCAATAGTGGGGGAAGTAAATGGAACCTTAGTAGATTTAAGCTCTAAACTAAAAGATAATGATGAGGTAAATATTTTAACTTATGAAGATGAAAAAGCAGTGGAAGTAATAAGACATTCCACTTCTCATATTATGGCCCAAGCAGTTAAAAGACTTTATAAAAGTGCAAAACTTGCTATAGGCCCATCAATAGAAAATGGTTTTTATTATGATTTTGATATAGAAAATTCATTATCCGTAGAAGATCTAAGTAAGATTGAAGTGGAAATGAACAAAATACTAAGTGAAAATTTAAGTTTTGAGAGAATTGATATTTCAAGAGAAGAGGCAATAAAGTTAATGGAGGAAAAAGGAGAAAACTATAAAGTAGAGTTAATTCTAGATCTTCCAGAAGGTGAAAAAATATCTTTATATAAGCAGGGAGATTATATTGATCTTTGTAGAGGGCCTCATATTCCTTCTACAAAATATGTAAAATCCTTTAAATTAATAAGTGTTGCAGGGGCATATTGGAGAGGAAATGAAAAAAATAAAATGCTTCAAAGAATATATGGTGTAGCATTTTCAAATAAAACATTATTGGAAACTCATTTGCACAATTTAGAAGAGGCTAAAAAGAGGGATCATAGAAAATTAGGAAAAGAATTAAAATTATTTACTTTTACTGATGAAGGACCAGGTTTTCCATTTATGCTTCCTAAAGGAGTAATTTTAAAAAATACTTTAATTGATTTTTGGAGAAAATTACATTATGAAGCGGGATATATAGAGATAGAGACACCAATAATGCTTAATAAAAAGTTATGGGAAACTTCAGGGCATTGGTATCATTATAAAGAGAATATGTATACTTCAATGATTGATGAAGAAGAATTTGCTTTAAAACCTATGAATTGTCCAGGTGGAATGTTGGTGTATAAGTCAGAAGCACACTCTTATAGGGATTTTCCAATGAGAGTTGGAGAACTTGGAAGGGTTCATAGGCATGAACTTTCAGGGGCATTACATGGACTTATGAGAGTAAGAGCCTTTACACAAGATGATGCGCATATATTTATGCTGCCAAATCAGATTAAGGCAGAAATAAAAGGTGTCATAGAGCTTATAGACAAGGTGTATTCAAAGTTTGGTTTTAAATATAGTCTTGAACTTTCTACAAGGCCAGAGAATTCTATGGGAAGTGATGAAGAGTGGGAACTTGCAGAGAATTCATTAAAAGGTGCTTTAGATGAATTAAATTTGGATTACAAAATAAATGAAGGGGATGGAGCCTTTTATGGACCTAAAATAGACTTCCATCTTGAAGATAGCATAGGAAGAACATGGCAATGTGGAACAATTCAATTAGATTTTCAGCTGCCTCAAAGATTTAAATTGGATTATATTGGAAGCGATGGAGAAAAGCATAGACCGATAGTAATCCATAGAGTTATATTTGGAAGTATAGAAAGATTTATGGGAATATTAATAGAACACTTTGCAGGAAAGTTTCCAACATGGTTAGCTCCGGTTCATGTAAAAGTACTTCCAATATCAAATAAATTCAACGATTATTCAGAGAAAATAAAAAAGCAGCTAAGTGATGCTGAAATAAGAGTTGAAGTGGATTATAGAGATGAAAAGATAGGTTATAAAATAAGAGAAGCTAGAAATGAAAGAGTTCCTTATATAATAGTTGTTGGCGAAAAGGAAGAAGAACAAAATAAAATTTCATTACGAAGTAGGAAAGATGGGGATGAAGGAATCCTGGAACTAGAAGAATTAATGCGAAGAATTAATGATGAAGTGAGAAATAGAAAATTATAATAATTTCAACAAGATTACTCTATAATTTATTATAAAGAAGAACAATTGAAGCAAAATAAAGCTTCGATTATTCTTCTTTTAATCATAGTGTGAAAAATTTTATTTGTTAATATTTTTCATCATAGCTTTTATAAGTAGCATATACTGCATCCGCATATTTATCTGCTTCAATTGGACGACAGCATGAGGCTGTAGCTTATGAATTCCAAGTTGGTCCTTCATTATGCTTTATGCTAAATGAAGTGTGTTCAAAAATTTGACATAGAGTTAACTCTAAGTATTATAATATATAAGATTATAGGTGGAATCTTGTTCCAATTATAGAAGTAAATAAAGAAATAGACTTTTAAACGGTATATATTCACTATTATTAATATATTGGATTGATTTCCAATATAAAAAATAAGGAAAAGTAGTATTTAGGTGATATAAGAAAGGTGATGGTAATGTGGTAAAAGTTACATTAGGAAGAACAGAAATTACAGTGAACAGAAATGGTTTTGGTGCTCTTCCAGTTCAACGTGTTTCAAATGAGGAAGCAGTAAAGCTACTCAGAAAAGCTTATGATAATGGTATTAATTTTTTTGATTCAGCAAGGAGTTATACTGATAGCGAATATAAAATAGGTCTTGCTTTAAGTGATGTAAGGGATAAAATAATCCTTGCAACAAAGACACCATCTACTACAGTTGAAGGTTTTTGGAGTGATTTAGAGAAGAGCCTTGCGATGCTTAAAACCGATTATATTGATATTTATCAGTTTCATAACCCCAATTTTTGCCCAAAGCCAAATGATGGAACAGGACTGTATGAAGCAATGCTTGAAGCAAAAAAACAAGGGAAAATCCGTTTTATAGGTATTACAAATCATAGACTTCCAGTAGCTATAGAAGCAGTTGAATCAGGACTTTACGATACTTTGCAGTTCCCATTTAGTTATCTTGCAGATAAAAAGGAAGAGGATTTAGTAAAGCTATGTAAAGAGAAAAATGTTGGATACATTTGTATGAAAGCTTTAGCAGGAGGGCTTATTACAAGAAGTGAAGTAGCTTATGCATATCTTGCTAAGTTTGACAATACATTACCTATTTGGGGAATTCAAAGAGAAAAAGAACTTGATGAATTCATTTCTTATATAGAAAATCCTCCTGTAATGACAGGTGAGATTAAGGAATATATTGAAAGTGAAAGAAAAGAACTTGCAGGTGAGTTCTGTCGTGGCTGCGGTTACTGCATGCCTTGTCCAGCAGGTATAGAAATTAACAACTGTGCAAGAATGTCATTGCTTCTTCGCCGTTCTCCATCAGCAGGACATCTTTCAGAAGAAGGACAAGCTAAGATGAAGAAAATTGAAGACTGCGTAGAGTGTGGTAATTGTAAAGCCCATTGTCCTTATGGTCTTGATACTCCAAATCTTTTAAAGAGAAACTATGAGGATTATAAAACCTTTCTAAAAAATATAAATTAGGTATAGAGATAAATTAAGCCTTTCTGAAGCTTTATAGTCGAGGGAAGGTTTTTACAAGTCTGCTGATGAGATTCGAGGAATAATAACTGAAATGAGTTATGTTGTAAATAATATTGAAGTACAAATGATTGATACGACACAAATTGCCGAAAAATCTAATGATAAATTGGGAGTTACTATAGGAATATTTGATTCTATAATTAATAATTCTGATGTGAAATACATATATAACTGATGAAAATAAACTGCCATCTGTCTACTTGACAGATGGCAGTTTAAAAGTGTTGGTATAATTATTTTATGTTTTGATAATTGTGATAAATTGTTTCCTGATTTTAATTAAAATGAAAAAAATATTGCAATATTATTAGATATGTAATAGTATATAAAGGTAAAATTTAATATTTTAATGATAAAATTTAAAAGTTCAGATGAAGATAGCGGGAGAGCAATAGCTATGGCTATTCACCGAAGAAGTAAATCTTTCAGGTACCTAATTAGGCAGAATACCATTTTAATTACATGTCTTAATTAGAGATGACCGTTATTGGATGAACCCTTGGAGAGACTCTTAAAAATACAATAGAAAGTAATGAAGGAATATATCTGTATATTGTGGCCATTATTTTTATGTGTAAAAACGGAGCACCGAAGGAGAAAGCTTAAAAGGCGAAACTCTCAGGTAAAAGGACAGGGGAAAGATAACATATCTTACAAAAGTAATAGATTATTATTACTTCATTTAGATCTTATCTATTCCCATTTGTATCTCCAATCAAAAAATACTTACATAGGAAAGGGCAATTTTATTAAAAGCCTTTTTACTAAGATGGAGGGATAAAATGGATCAATTAACATCAAAAAATCAAAATTTATCAAGAGGACTAAAAAATCGTCATGTCCAGCTACTTGCAATCGGAGGAGCAATTGGTACAGGACTATTCCTTGGTTCAGGCAGGTCTATTCACTTGGCTGGTCCATCTATTTTATTTGCGTATATGATAACAGGGGTAATTTGTTTTTTTATTATGCGTGCCCTTGGGGAATTATTGCTTTCTAATTTAAATTATCATTCTTTTGTAGACTTTGTATATGAGTATTTAGGAGATCGAGCAGCATTCATCACTGGATGGACTTATTGGTTTTGTTGGATTTCACTTGCTATGGCTGATTTGACTGCAGCTGGACTTTATATACAATACTGGTTCCCAAGTATTGCTCAATGGGTTCCAAGTCTTATAGTTCTTGTAATATTATTAATTATGAACCTTACTACAGTAAAATCATTTGGTGAAATGGAATTCTGGTTTGCTTTAATTAAAGTTATTGCAATTATGGCACTAATTATAATTGGTACATTTATGATTATTAAAGGATTTTCTACAGATGCTGGTGCATCAAGTTTTGCAAATCTTTGGAGTCATGGAGGCTTGTTTCCAAATGGAACAAGTGGCTTTATCCTTTCTTTTCAAATGGTTGTATTTGCTTTTACAGGAATAGAGTTAGTAGGACTTACAGCTGGTGAAACTGAAGATCCAGAACGTGTTATTCCAAAGGCTATCAACAATATTCCAATTAGGATTATTATTTTCTATATTGGAGCATTACTTGTTATTATGAGTATATATCCTTGGAATTCAATTAATCCAGATAAGAGCCCATTTGTACAGGTGTTTTCAGCAGTAGGAATTGTAGCAGCAGCTAGTATTGTAAATTTCGTTGTATTGACTTCAGCTGCATCTGCCTGCAATAGTGGTATTTTTAGTACAAGTCGTATGGTTTATTCCCTTGCTAAAGAAAATAATGCACCACAGTCAATGAAAAAATTAACTTCTACTCAAGTACCTTCTAATGCTACGGTGTTTTCTGCAACTGTAATATTGATTTCAGTTATCTTAAACTTTATTATGCCAGAAGGGGTATTTGTGCTTATTACAAGTATATCAACATTTTGCTTTATATTTATTTGGGCAATTATAGTTATCTGTCATATGAAATATCGCAAGATTAATCCTAAGCTTGCAGCTAAGAGCAAATTCAAAATGCCTCTTTATCCAATCATTAACTATATAATTTTAGCATTTCTTGCTTTTGTTATAGTTACACTGGCACTTAATAATGAAACTCGCGTAGCATTATTTGTAACACCTGCATGGTTTATAATGCTCGGAGTAATTTACAGTGTACTTAAATCAAAAAGAAAAAATGAAGAAGCAGTAAAATGTGATATGCAGATTCAAGAAGATTAATGATTATAGTTTATAAGAAAGGTTGAAGAATTCAATTAGATTATTTTTAAGAATAAAAATATTTAGAAATTTAATATAATATGAAAACCCTCGATTTTTTGAGGGATTTTTATAATTCAATTAATTAAAAGTGTAATGTATAAATTGTGAAATTGAAAGAAGGGCTATGTATATTATTAATAATATACATAGCTTAAAATTTTTAAAATAAAGCAGTTCTTAGTAATAATATAAACAGTGAAGTTTGCAAGGAAGAAGAAATAAATGATAAATTTTTAATAGAGATGGAAAGCACAAGTTTGAATAGAATTAATAAAATAGAAGTAGATTTATTGTAATTAGGAGAAGTGGTATTTATGGAATACGATGGCAATTTAGAAGCTGATAATAGGATATTTCTAGAGGCAATTGAAAATATGAATGAAGTGTTTTTAGATGAACGAAGGGATTTATTATATTATGAATACATTGCTAGTTTAGCACCAACAATTAAAGAAAAAGAAGCAATATATTCTATCATGCAAGAGAAGCGTTTATTTAGAAAAATGTATGAAGAGCTTACTGGCATTGATATTTCAAATAAAGCTGAGGAAACGTTAGTAATGCCAGAATCATATTTAAGTGGGATAAGTGAACTTATAGATAGAGAAGAAAGAAAAGTTAATCGATATAAAGAGATTGGAAAAGGATTTTCATCTGAATCACCGTATAAATATATGATGTTTAATATAATTGCCAATAAACTAAATCATATTACACAGCTTAAGTCTATACTTTATGTCAATAATACCATTAATAACTTAATAATGAATGAAAGTCATATAGAGGGAGATATTGACCATTTTACCTTAGGTGATTAGTTTGCAATAGAATAGTTAGAACACTAATTATTCTATATATGTAATTGAAAATATAAAAGCTGGTAATTATGATTACTGGCTTTTTTATTTTCAATCTAGTAATACAATGATATAATAAATAGTTTGGAATTTCATTAAATGACTAAAGACATTGGTTGTGATATTTACACAAAAAGTTAACTATATATAATTTACTTTTCTATTTTATTTTTGATCTGCTCAATTTCGGATGTTAACTGATGTATACGCATCTCTAATTCTTTTATTTTATCAAAATTATTTTCAATAGATGAGTTTGTATTGGAATCATAATTTGCTCTCTTTTCGTTATTTTGGCTTGAATTATTATTGCATGAACTAGTGTTTTTAGTATTGCTTGTGGAAGTAGTTGTACAGAATGGATTTGCTGAATTATAATATTTAGGATTATAGAATGTTCCAGGCCCTCCTTGAAAATATTGTTGCTGTGCATTATATGTTTCAATTGCTTGCCCGACTAGTTGTAGCCAGTTTCCAATCGCATTCTGAACATTAAAAGGAAGGCTTCCGGATATTATATTTCCGAGTATTTCTCCTATTATTATGAATAGCTCAGGATTTAAAGATTGAAATCCTGACGGTATATCGTAACATCCTGCATTATCAGAATTATTTGTTGAATTAGTGTTATTTTTTTCACTTGTATTATTAGTATCTTTGTGGCAATTAGTATATCCACAAGCCTTAGCTAAATCCTCAAAACTATTCCATCCTTTAAATTCCATTATTTCCTCTTAATATAAGTACTTTTATTTATTATACTATTTTCTTTTTATAACTGATACTATTAAATATGAAACGTTGGCAATATAAAGATATTAAATAAAAATTAGAAAAACAGACATTTTTTTCAATTAAACAGTATGACACTAACACAATATGTTATAATTAAATAAAAGATTAATTTGGATTTAAAGCATAATTATGGGAGGTAAAGATGTTTCCAAGCAAAGAAATTGCAGAAGAAGAATTAAGGTTAGCTGGACAATTAAATAAAGGACCATGGACAGAGCACTCTATAAATGTAGGATTAGCAGCTCAAATAATTGCAGAAAGGTGTGAAAATCTGAATTCAGATAAAGCGTATGTGTTAGGAATTCTTCATGACATTGGAAGAAGATATGGAATAAGTGCAAGGAGACATGGAATTGATGGATATAATTTTGCAATGGAAAGAGGTTGGAATGAAGTAGGGAGAATTTGTATTACTCATTCATTCCCAGTTTCTGATTTTGACAAAGAAATAGGCAGAAATGATATGAATTATGAAGAAAGTGAATTTATTAGGCAGTATTTAAAAAACATAATATATGATGATTATGATAAATTAGTGATTATTTGTGATTCACTGGCTGATGCTCAAGGTTTTTGTATGTTGGAAAAACGCTTTGTCAATACAACAAGGCGCTATGGAGTATTTGATTTTACTGTTGAACGTTGGAATGCAACTTTTGAAATAAAAGAATATTTTGAACATCAAATTGGATGTTGTATTTATGATATACTGCCCAATATAAAAGAAACCACATTTGTTGACGCACCATTATGGAAGCCTTCAGAAAAATAGTTAAATAAGAATTTATTAGTTAGCTTTTACTATTTCGATAAGCAACATATCTAGTAATTGCCATAGTGTTTTCTTCACCAGGAAAATACACAGGATTTTTCTCTGTTCTATTATACAAATCTATTGCGTCTATAACATCTAATACTAGTTCTTTAAAATTCATTAATCCATACATTCTCGGTGGAAGAATATAAATGGGCTTGTCTGGATTAGAGGTTTCTACCAGCTTTTTTACAGACATTATTAGATGAGGGCAGCATACAATAATATCAAATTCAGATATTTTCTTATTTACTAACATAAATGGAGAAAATTCGATGTAATAATCATTTTGCATATTATTATCAAGTATTTCTTTATTCATCTTATTAGATAATGCACTTGAAGAAAAGCCACCAGCACAACATAAAAGAATTTTTATCATTTTAAAGCCTCCATTTTAGAATACATAATTAGTTATTTGATAAGTATATAGTATCAAAATTAATACAATAATTCAATAAATAGGTATAATTGAATGGATAAAAGTAACTAAAGTTGAATCTATGTGAAAATTTTTAGATAAGTTAATAAATGCAATAAATATTAACTTTTAATTATACTTATGATATTTAGATCTAAAAATGACTACTAGACTATTAAAAATAGGAAGTGAAATATTTAATAATAAATTCAAAATTTATAATGCTGAGGCATTGGATATTTTACAGCATCTGTTTAAGGTTAACAAGATAAATGATCATACACTTCATTTTGTAGCAAAATTTTTTGGACAACTTGATTTGAAGCGTTTTAGTAAGGCCGTTAATGCTTCAATAGATGCATTTATTTTAATAAGATGTGAATATAATGAATCTAAAGGACATCCATATTGGAAAGACAGAGGCTATACCGCAGATGATATTATAGAAGTTGTAGAAGCATATATAACAGGTTCAATTAAATACAATACGTATGTTCAGCTAGCTATATCAACATTTGATAATAAGATAACACTTAGCATTAATCTATATGGAACTAAAGCAGATCAAAATAAGATATCTTCATTTTTGGATAGGTTTATTAATGAACTACAGGATATTATATAATAAGCAGTATCAATTATTAAATTTTTTGTCACTGAACCAGTGACAACGTTTATAGTATTTGGATTACCAGTTAATAGAAACAAAACTAAATTTTAATTTAAGTATATTATGTAGAAACAAAATAATTAAAAGGATGAAAAAATATATATAAAAATTAGTATAAAATATATAATTTTATGGGTTTTGAAATAAAAGTAAATTTAGTAAAATAATCACAGAATGATTCGAATTAATCTTAGGAATGAGGTGAAGGTTAGAGATTAAAGGAATATGACAGAGGATAAGTTATGCATTACAAAGAAAAATACGCAACAAAAAATAAAATAGAGTAATTTATAAAAGGTAATATTCAAGTAGTATGCAGGTAAATAATAACAAATAAAAATATTTTGTATTTTAAAGTAACTGAGTAGTTACAATGAAAAAGGGGTAATTTAAAATGAAAAAAAAAGGATTAAAATTATTTTTAGCATCTTTAATGTGCTGTACACTTGCGCTTTCTGTTGTAAACGTAAACGCAAATGCAGCGACTACAGATTATTGGCAAAATTGGACTGATGGTGGTGGAACAGTAAATGCCACTAATGGATCTAATGGTAATTACAGTGTTTCATGGTCGAATTGCGGAAACTTCGTTGTCGGTAAAGGTTGGAATACTGGATCGCCATCTAGGGTAGTAAACTACAATGCTGGAGCCTTCTCACCATCTGGTAATGGATATTTGTCTCTTTATGGGTGGACAAGAAACTCACTTATAGAATATTATGTTGTTGATAATTGGGGAACTTATAGACCTACTGGAACTTATAAGGGTACTGTAACAAGTGATGGAGGGACATATGACATATATACAGCTACACGAACTAATGCACCTTCCATTGATGGCACAGCAACTTTCACTCAGTTTTGGAGTGTAAGACAATCGAAGAGATCGATCGGTACTAACAATGCCATAACTTTTAGCAACCATGTTAACGCATGGAAGAGCAAAGGAATGAATCCTGGAAGTAGCTGGGCTTATCAAATGATTGCTACAGAAGGATATCAAAGTAGTGGATACTCTAATGTAACTGTGTGGTAATAAATCAAATTCAATTAGCTGACTTATGTACATCTGATTGTTTTTAGAATTATTAAGAGTTTTATTTAATTATTTAATATTATTAGGGATGGTTAGTTTAATAGCTGACGGCTTTATATATTAAAAAATCATATTTATCTGCATATTACTTGAATATTACCATTGTTGTCATAATAGGCACATTATAATAGGATCCATATGACTTTATAATATTTCATATCAGTAAGGGAGAGATATAAATGAGAAAACTACTAGTATTTCTTTTAATGGCAATAATGGCTTTTACTAGTGCATGCTCACAAGAAAACCTTAATAGACTTATATTAGTTAAAGGAGGCGCTTTTATAAATACGAAATCCAATTACTATGGGAAAAGTGTGCCAATATCGAACTTTTATATTGATAAATATGAAGTGACCCAAAAAGAGTGGTCTGAGGTAATGGGAAGCAATCCGTCAGAATTCAAAGATGATAATTTGCCAGTAGAAATGGTGAGTTGGTATGATTGCATCGAATATTGTAACAAGAGGAGCATAAAAGAGGGCTTAAAACCTTATTATAATATAGACAAGAATAAAAAAGATCCGAATAATAAGAATGATATGGATGATATTAAATGGACAGTAACGATTAATGAGGGAACTAATGGCTATAGATTACCGACAGAGGCGGAGTGGGAATATGCCGCGGATGGGGGCCAAATGAGTAAGGATTATACGTACAGTGGAAGTAACAATTCAGACGAAGTAGCATGGTATTGGAGAAATACTGGAAGTAAATACTTATCAGGAGACTGGAACTGGCCTATGATAGAAAATAACAATAGTAAAACAAAATCTGTTGGAACCAAGAAGCCTAACGAGTTAGGGCTCTATGATATGTCTGGTAATGTAAGAGAATGGTGCTGGAACTGGTATGGAAACTTGGATAGTACTAATGGATCTGCCCGTGTTTGTAAAGGAGGAGGTTGGATTGGTGATGTTTCTTGTTGTGAGTCGTCTTTCAGAGGCAAGTATGAGCCGAATAGTAAAGGCCCAGATCAAGGCTTTCGTGTGTGTCGCAGCGAGTAAACTGGAGCTGCTGATACGCTAAAATATATTAAAAGATGATAAGTAAGGTTAAGGAGATTCGTAAAAATTATTAATGTATATGAATAATGGAAGAGGGCCAAGTTCAGAATGAAATGGCTCTCTTTCTTTTAAAACGAAAAAGATTGAATGAGATTTACTAAGACTTGTAAATAAAACCTTAAAGGAAGAGGGAAGAATGAAAATTAAAGAATTTGATATTATTAAATATTAAAATATATTAGAGGAATTTAAGACAGAAGACGAAGATGAGATGATTACTGCTACTATATGGTACAATTATATTTAGTGATTACTGAATGGATAAAAGCAATTGGTAAAGTTTTAAGATACATATTATGAAGAAGTTGAAATCTTAGAATAAGCCGTTTGGTTTAACATCATAGGATTTGAAAGGAGAAAAAATGAATTATTTAGCTCATATATACCTCTCAGATAACAGCGAAGAAAATATGCTTGGAAATTTCTTAGGGGATTTTGTGAATAAGTCTTTAGAAAATCAATTTGAATATTCTATAAAGCAAGGGATTTTTATGCATAAGAAGCTTGATACTTTTACAGATTCACATCCGGATTTTTTAAGGAGTAGGAAAAGAATTTCAAGCATCAATAGGCGCCTTTCAGGTGTATTAATTGATATATTTTATGATCATTTTTTAGCTAAAAATTGGTATGACTATTCTTCAATATCATTAGAAGAATATGCAAATAATTTTTATAAGATACTTAAAAAGTTTTATTACTGCCTGCCAGAGAAATTAATAAAAAGAATGCCTTATATAATAGAAGAAAATTGGCTTCTTTCAAATAGAGACATAAGTGGCATTGAAAGAACAGTGGAGAGGATTTCTAAAAGATTTTCAAATACAAGGCATCCTTTAGTAAATCCTATTGATGAACTTATTAATAATTATGAAGGTCTTGAAAATGATTTTAAATGTTTTTATCCTAATGCAATTGAATATGCCAAAGAACTTAAGAAAAACCTTTAGAGTAGTTCCATTAGCAAAATGATGATAAAACTCTTTTTGAAAATTTATTGATATCTAGTTAACTAAAAAATGATGTAAAAAGAGGAATATAAAAAAGGTCAGAATAATAAATGCTGACCTTTTCTATAAATTAATTTTAATCATTAAAATCCTAGACTTGACGTTATCTTTCGGCAAGTTTGTTAGAAATAATCTTTATTTAATTAATCAGCTTCAAAAGTAACGCCAGTAAGGACCTCACTAAGCTTCCATAAGTGTTCAGCTAACTCGGGATCTATTGCCCATGGGAGCACACCTGACATAACTTGCCCTAATTCTCCTGTTAGAGAGCTTTCTTGAATGACATTTGCAATATCAACATTCATGCAATACACTCCACCTTTTCCTTCTAGTTGAGGACTTGTTGCACACCATACACTTGTTGCAGCCCCCTGCTCAGTGGTTTGAAATTCGCTGCCTCCCGCATCTTTTTCTTCATCTGACATATATCGTATTAAATCTGTTGAAGTAATTCTGCCTGGATGAACTGAAAAGGCACGAACACCATATTTTTGCCCGCGTTTATCAAGTGCAACGGCAAAAAGAGAATTGGCTGATTTAGATTGACCATATGCTATCCATTTGTTATATTCTCTCTTTTCAAAGTTTGGATCTTCAAAATTTACACCACTAAAACGGATTCCAGCGGATGAGAGAGAAACAACTCTTGCTTTCCTTGATTTTTTTAAGGCTGGCCAAAGCCTTGCTGTCAATTGAAAATGTCCAAGGTGATTTGTAGCAAAATGTGATTCAAAGCCGCGAGAATCTCTAACTAGTGGAGCTGCCATTATTCCAGCGTTATTGATAAGAATATCTAGCGCTCTGCCAGAATCTAAAAACCTCTGTGAAAATGCATCGATAGAGGAGGAATCTATTAGATCCATTTCTTCTAGTTCAACGTCAGGGATATCTACAACTGAATTACGGGCTTTCTCTGGGGTTCTTGCAGGTATAATAACTGTTGCGCCTGCTTCAGCTAGAGCACGAGTTGTTTCTAATCCAATTCCAGAATAACCTCCAGTGACAATTGCAGTTTTACCAGTTAGGTCAATTACTATTAAAACTTCTTTTGCAGTTGTTTGAGTTCCAAAACCTGATTGAATTGGAACTTGTTGTGTAAGTGCATATTTATTAAACATGTTTAAAACCTCCTCTTAGATAGTTTGAACTTAATTTAAATAATTTAAACTTAAATAATAAAGGTGGGACCTATTGCTAGTATGGACATTAATATGGTTCAGTTAAAATTTCATGTGCCTTTTTAAGTAGTTTAGGTATTTCTAAGCCTTGTGGACAGTGCTTCATACATAATTTACATGAAACACATTTATCTGCTCCAGCACTTGAAGAAAGTAGCATTCTTGAATAAGCTACTTTATCTACTGGATTAGGTTTTACAATTTCGTACTTATTATAAAGCTTAAAAACTTCAGGGATATTAACGCCCCTTGGACATGGCATGCAGTAACGGCAGCTAGTGCAACCTATGCTTGCTTTTGATTCAAACGCTTTTTTTATTGAGGAAATAAGCTTTTGATCTTCTTCCGACATAACATTAGGTTTTGCCTGATTAAATATTCTAAGGTTGTCCTTTAACTGCTCAAGAGTGGTTGTTCCACTTAATATAACAGAAGTTTCTGGCATATTGTATAGCCAGCGGAAACACCATTCTACAATAGAACGTTTTTCATGATAAGAATTAATCATATCATGAACTTCCATTGGAGCATTATTAAGAAGAGAGCCACCGCGCAAAGGTTCCATAATATTTACTGCTAAACCTTTTTGCGATGCATATTTTAAACCTTCTACACCAACTTGATGATGTTCATCTAAAATATTGAGTTGTATTTGGGTCATATCCCAATCAAAAGAGTCAACAATCTCTTTAAAAGCTGTAAGTGTACTATGAATGGAGAAACCTTTATATAGTATTTTCCCCTTTTTAATCATTTTATCAATGAAATTTAGTCCATCATATTTTTTTATCTTCTCCCAGTTTTCAGGGTATAGATTATGTAAAAGATAAATATCGATATGATCCGTTCCTAGACGCTGCAATTCTTCATCTAAATATTTTTCGAAATCTTCATGTTTTGTGATATTCCAGACTGGGCTTTTAGTTGCTAAGATAATTTTATCACGATAGCCGTCTTTTAAAGCCTTTCCCATAATAACTTCGCTATTTTTGTATACATAAGCGCTGTCGAGATAATTTACACCATTATTGATGGCATATTGGACTATTTGTATAGCATCATGTTCATTTTCTGGAAATCTCATGCAACCAAGTCCTAGTCTAGAAACATTAAGTCCTGTTTTTCCATATTGTATATATTCCAATGATTTCACCTCACTAATTTTAGAAATGATAAAGTTACTTTATCTAATGAAATTTATATAGGATTCAATATTAATAATAGGATATATTAATTATTGAAATGCAAATAATTTTTAAACTATATATATCCAAATTACAACGAAAAAATATGTAAATTTCTTAAATCTTGTACAAGTATGAATATATTATTGTTCAAATCGGAAAAAATAGCTAGCTAATTTCTGCACATAGATTGCACAATTCTGCAAATTAAAAAAATTTATAGTATTTTGATATATTGAATTTGTTTATGACGTAAGTTAGAATCTATATAAAAATCAAGAGAAAAACAAAGGGTAATGTAGAGGAGAAATATTATAATGAATAATAAAAAGATTCATAACTCAAAAATTGAAAACGCTGATAATGATTTACTTTGTCAAAATTTATTAAGTCAAATTATTGCCACGACAGAAAAAATCACCTGTACGGAGGGAAACATAAAGACTAGTATTCCATTTCTTACGATTAACCGTCATACTTATGCATCACCATTAACTCCTAGCGTTCTTACTCCTTCGTTTTGTATTATTTTGCAAGGAATGAAAGAACTTCATTTGGGAAAGGAATTGGTTTATTATTATGCAGGAGATTATGTTGCTTCTTTGATTGACATTCCTGCATCTGGCCAGATTATTAATGCGTCGAAAGATTCACCATTTATAGGATTACGAGTTGATTTTACAACAAAAGAAATTGCATCAGTAGCTATGGAGATTGAAGTTAACTTCAAGCCAAATAAAAAAAAGTCGAGTCTTGGAGCCTTTATTGGTAAATCAGATCCGGAACTTTTAGAGTTATTTATAAGGTTGCTTAAGCTTATTGAAAATCCAAAAGGAATAGACTTTCTTTCTAAACATATAAAACGTGAATTGATTTTTCGCTTATTGACAGGTGAGTATGGACATCTTTTTTATCAGCAGGCCTTATTTGAACAAAATACCGAGGGTATAGGAAAAGCTATTGCTTGGATTAGGGAGAATTACTCTAAAACTTTTAATGTTGAGGAACTTGCAAAATCTAACAACATGAGTGTTTCAACACTTCAGCATAAATTTAAAGCTATAACTACAATGGGACCACTGCAATATCAAAAGCAGTTGCGTTTACAGGAGGCAAGGCGTTTAATGTTAAGCGGCACTATGGATGCAACATCGGCTGCTATGGAGGTTGGCTATGAAAGTTCATCACAGTTTAGTAGGGAATACAAGAGACTTTTTGGTTTACCACCAAAACAAGATATTAAATGGTTAATGGAAAATTATGAAACATCATGAAGAAGTTAATAAAACAAAGAAATGAAACTATCTAAAAAGCCCTAATGAATTAATAAATTAACTAAGAAGTAAAGAGATTAATATGAGTAAATTTTCATGAGCTCACTGTAAAGGGAATGATAGAAGTTTAATTATAATTATTGAATCTACGCATATTTTTATTTGAAGAGTATACATGATGAACATTATAAATTCATAAACATATTTTGAAAGTATCAAGTAATATGAAGTGAGCTGTAGAGATAAAATAATTAAGAGTCCAAGGAATCATAGAACCTTATATGTTCATACACCTTTAGATTACGTAGAAGGAAAAGATGGTACGAAGAAAATACTTAAAAGAATAAATAAATTTAATAATTCACAAATTTATCTTCAAATTTATATGATATAAATTATAAGGAACTTTATCGGAGGTTATTATAATGGGCTACTATGTTAAAGTAGAACCGGATGTAAAGATTTATGTTGAGGATATTAACAAGGAAGCTGAAAAAGCAATTTTATTCATACACGGTTGGCCAGGAAATCATAACTTGTTTGAATATCAATTTGATTTTTTCCCAAAGAAAGGGTATAGGTGTATAGGGATAGATACAAGAGGATTTGGCGAATCAGACAAACCTTACACAGGTTATAATTTTGACAGATTGGCAGATGATGTTAAATGTTTAATTGATACATTGAACTTGGGAGATATAACACTAGCTGGACATTCAAATGGAGGAGCAATAGCCATTAGATATATGGCTCGGCATAGAGGCCATAGGGTATCAAAGCTAGCTCTTTTTGATGCCGTAGCACCGAGCTTAATCAAACGTCCGAATTTCCCATATGGGTTAGATAAAGGAACAGTTTTGCAGCTTATCGAAGGGACATATACAGATAGACCTAAAATGTTAGAAGGATTTGGAGATATATTTTTCTTTCAACATATAACTGAACCTTTTTCACAATGGTTTTTTCAATTGGGATTGCAAGCAGCAGGATGGGCAACTGCAGCAATAGCAACTGCATGGATAAATGAAGTTTTCTTTTCTGATTTAGAGAAAATAAATGTACCAACCTTAATTATTCACGGAACTCATGACAAAGTCGTACCATTTGAATTAGGACAAATACAAGAAAAAATGATTAAGAATTCAAAACTTGTACCATTTAGATTTAGTGGCCATGCAACATTTTATGATCAGCGTGAGGAATTTAATAAAGTATTGTTGAAATTTATTGAAGAATAAACTAATAATACAGTTAATTATGGAGAACCAAATTAAGAGAGAGTAGGTTCTCCATTTTCATTTTTACAGGAATATTTATAAATTCATTTTATATAAGTAAATTAGAAGAAAGATAAGAAGTAGTATATATGGAAAAAGTAAAGTATAGTAATTGAGGTAAAAAGATTTGTTATACAATAATAAAATAAAAAGTTATAAAGAACAAATTTTTGATATGAGTATACTTATTAAATCTTGGGCATATTAATAACGTAATATAATAAACAAAGGAGGAGAAATATGAGCAATGCAACTATGACCGTTTCAGCAAAACAAAAGTTAGAGCACAAAGATACTAATGTGCTGATAAAAAATTCTACATCTGAAACCCTTATTGTATATGGGCCAAGAAGAGAAACAGACGGAGGAAATTATGACAACTCATGGTATGTTCTTCATCCAGGAAAAACTATACCTAAAGATTGGCAGTGTGATGGGCTTTTTATACCTAAAGATAGAAAATTTACGCAAATAAATGGTGAAATTATACAAGGACCAGCAGCTGTAAGATATGGTAATCTAATGCCTGTTACAATAGCACAAGACGGAGATAAGTATATTGAAAAGGATTGCCATAATGAGGGTGTATTTCGTCCAAATGAAATAGACTGGGATGTACCAGATTTTAGTGCTGATTACTGTCAAGATATAAGCATGGCAAAGTATCAAATTCAATAAACATTTATTTTAAGTTACTTTTATTAAAATGAAAAATTCACGGATCATTGTGTAAGGGAATCCGTGAATTTTAATTTTTTAATATAAGTTATTTCAATTTCAAATAAATATATTATTTAAGATAGTTAATCATATAAATTAGAATAAATAATTTAGGCGAAAATAGATTAGGTAGTTTATATTATCATCTAGATATTGATTTTTATTATATAACTCTTTAAAATAACGCTAATAATATATATACAATGAGTAATTATTCAAAGAATTTGCCGGTTTACTGAGTAGTACAAGTATTATAGGATAAAAGCTGTAGATTTGAAAAAGTCACAGATTTAGGTTTTAATAAATAAGAGAAATATACTTAATAAATTATTTAGATAATATAAACAGTTTAAATCTATAATTAAAGAATGTAAGACATAAGTAATAATTAATTTATTTTCTATAATAAAAATGATAATATAATCTTAAGATTATACATTAAGAATATGTAGAGTTATATTATTAAGGAGGTACTATATAATGGCTGGTTGTAATGAAAAAAATTGTACATGCTCTAATATTGCCTGTGAAAGGCATGGTAAGTGTTGCGAATGTGTTAATTTTCATCGTAGCAGAGGTAATTTAGTAAGCTGTATGAGAGATATTAAAGTTGAAAATAAATAATTAAAAATGATATTAAAAGAGTAAGCGGTAGATAGGAACAATCCAGCTACTGCTTTATTTTTTTATTATCTCAAGTTCATCTTATATTTCCTAGTGGATTTAAGAAAGGGATTGTACTTAAGAATGCAAAATAATTTTGATTTTGATTAAAATAATATTTATAATACTAAACAACTATTTCTAGCGTATCACTACAAATAAAAGCTAAAATATTAAAGAATAATTACGAAATGTATAAATAATCTAATAATAATGAGGAAATAATAAAAAAGTAAGTATGATAGAAATGGTAAGATAAAATACGTCGCTGAGAGCGGTAAACGACTTAAAGAAAATTGATAAAGGGCTTTAAAATAAGAACTTTAAAAGATTAAAAAAAGTTGTTGACAAGCCTCAAGGCAGATGATATACTAAGCAAGTCGCCTAAGGGTGACACAAAAAAATATAAAGTTACAACGAAAGTTGTGAAAGAAAATGGTCTTTGAAAATTGAACAGAAAATAATAAGTACATTTAAGTAAACCAGCAATTTTTATTTGAGTAAGCTAAGATTAAACTTTTAATTGAGAGTTTG
>JAEZKY010000326.1 GCA_023435985.1 Bacillota bacterium
CGTGATGATGGCATAGAGGTAACACTCCTTCCCATTCCGAACAGGAAAGTTAAGGTCTATAGCGCCGATGGTACTGCATGGGAGACTGTGTGGCAGAGTAGGACGTTGCGAGGTAAGATGGTTTACTAGCTCAGTCGGTAGAGCACATGACTTTTAATCATGGTGTCCCGGGTTCGATTCCCGGGTAAGCCACCAATTACTTTTATCAAAGTAATTTTTTTTTATTTAGAACTTGCTTAGTATTTATATAAAAAAGAGCTTTTACATTAAGTAAAAGCTCTTTTTGCTTTATTGAATTTAAATTAGGAGATTCATTAGAAAGATTTAAATCTATGTAATATATCGTCTTTGATAAATGATAGAAATTTTTTTAGTGATTGAAAATCTTCTTTATAAGAAGTATCATCCCCGGATGATAAGTATCCATTATTAAACATGGTAAGAACAAAAAATAATATACCAAGATTAATATATAAATCTTTTATATCTGCAATAAATAAATTACTTATACCAATAAAGTCTAGACTTCCTCCATAAAAAATTTTATCAATTAGTGAGCATGTGGCGCCACAACTTACAAAAATAAAACACATATCAGCCCAAAAATCTTTTCTCCCATTATGTAGATAATATCTATAAACTTCAATGAAGATCACTATAGCAACTATATTTAGAGCTATTAAAATTGGAAAACTAACCGATGTACCAAATCTAGCATTTAGCCAAGAACCATTTGTATTAATTATTGGGTTAAAGTATAGCATATTATTAATTATTGGAAAGTCATTATTAAACCATAGAAATTTTATTAATAATTTTATTCCCTGATCTATAAAAAGAAAAAAGAAGAATAAACACGATAATATATTAGGGTTAAATCCGTTTTTATGTTTCTCTCCCACTTCATAAGTAAATAAACCAACTAGTGCAAATAATAGAATTAATATTATGTTAAAGAATAGTGTTTGAAAATCAGTAATTCTTCCACTAATAAGTTCGAATACTATATATAGAACCCACATTATAGGAAGAATACTGATGGTCAAAACTTTTTTATTTTTCATATAAGTACCTCCAGATGTATTTATATTAAAGTTTAACATATGATTAAAAAAATTTCACTACTATTAAAAGAAGTAAGTTTAGGTTAATATAAAAGTAAGAAAGTACAAAGGTGTCATTTAAAATATTATAGGCGTTGGTTATATTTTAATAAATGAAGTATTAAAGGATAAAAGAGTTATTATGAAGATATGAGAAAGAAGGAATAAGCTTATGTTAACAATTTTAGCAGTGTCAGATTCTATAGGAGAAACTGCACATCAAGTAGCGATTGCAGCGGCAAGCCAATTCACAGAAAAAGTTGATGTTAAAAGAATTCCCTATGTAAAAGAGTTAGAAGATGTTGAGGAGGTAATAAATGTTGCTGTTGATTGTGAAAACGTAATAATAGTATCAACAATAATTACTGTCAATGTTAGAGAGCACTTGACGCAAAAAGCAATGGAAAAAAATATATTAGTTATGAATGTGTTAGGTCCAATAATTAATGTAGCATCTACTATATTAAAAACACATCCTACTTATAATCCGGGTGCTATGCGTCAAACTGATGAAGCATATTATAAGAGAATTGAAGCTATGGAGTTTGCAATGCAATATGATGACAGTAAAGATTATAGAGGGTTAAAAAATGCAGATGTTGTGCTAATAGGTCTTTCAAGAACATCAAAGACACCATTATGCATGTATTTGGCAAATAAGGGAATAAAGGCTATAAATATTCCGTTAATGCCGGAGGTAGGGGTGCCAGAAGAAATATATGAGATTGATAGAAAGAAAGTGTTTGGACTTATCATAAATCCTCTTAGATTAATAGAAATTAGAAAAAAAAGATTAGATAAATTCCATAGAATTACATCTGACATTGAGTATGCTGGAGATGCAAGGGTTTTAGAAGAGCTAGATTTTGCAGATAAAATAATGAGAAGAATAGGCTGTAAAACAATTGATGTGACAGAAAGAGCAATTGAAGATACAGCGTTAATTATTTTAGAAAAGATAGGATACAACAATAAAAAATAATAGAGTATTATCGGAAGGACATGGGAAAATATTCTTAAATGGTATTACATATTAATTATTAGACATAGTTAAGGTGGATTTTTGTATTTAGAATATTATTTATACTAAAAAATTCACCTTAATTAATTTATATGGGAATTAAAAGTAGCAAAAGTATTTAACTGAAAAGTAAGTATAATACAAATTATATGAGAATAAATAATATAACGACTCCTAGTGTATCATTAATAGAATAATAGAGAATTATCTGTGAATTATAAACTATGCTAGAAATAAGTTAATCAGATAGTAGATATTTTGTAATTATATTTACGAATATATATGATAACATTAAAAACGTCGCTGAGGGACATAAGTATTTTGAAAAAACCTAGATAACGCTTTTAAATGAATGGATTAAAAGATTTAAAAAAGTTGTTGACAAGGTTCAAATCAAGTGATATACTGAGGAAGTCGCTTGAGGCGATGAGGATAAATAGAAAGTTACAACGAAAGTTGTGAAAGAAAATGGTCTTTGAAAATTGAACAGAAAATAATAAGTACATTTAAGTAAACCAGCAATTTTTATTTGAGTAAGCTAAGATTGAACTTTTAATTGAGAGTTTG
>JAEZKY010000336.1 GCA_023435985.1 Bacillota bacterium
TCATTATACTTACTAGATTTAATAGGAAGTTATCTAAATAAGTTAGATTCTAGAAAACTTCTGGAGACAGGAGTTAAAGTATTTTTACAGAATAATTATGAAGAAAAAATTCTAGATGCTTTAATTAAGAAATGCACGGAATTAGTACACAAAGAGGAAATAAAAAAAGAAGCAGGGGATATAGTATTTAGTACTATAAAAAAATTGGGATCAAGCAAGATAAAGCAATACATGCTAAATACAGTAATAGATATTGTAGGAAAGGATAAAATAGGCAGCATAGTTCAAAACTTAATCATTTCAGCGCTTAATGACTTAAAGAAGTCAGATAGTTTAAACAGAAAAATGATTCTTGAACTAATGGAGAACAATATAAAAAGTATTAGAAGTGATGAGATAATTATACAGAAAATAGATGAGCTTAAAAGCAGCATGCCCGATAATGTTCAATTAAAAGATTTTATAGTGGAAAGCTTAAATGGATTAAAAAGTAGAATTTTAATATATATTAATGATGATAATTATATAGAAAAAATAATGCTGCCATCAATAGATAAGGCAATAGAAAAGGTTTTATCAAATGTTGAATTAATAGACAAATTAGAGGAGTATATACAAGGGCAGGCATCAGAATATATTAATAATAACCACGAGAAAATAGGAAAACTTGTAAAAGAAAACATTGAAAAGATAGACACTAAGACATTAATAGAATTAATAGAATATAAGGTTGGAGATGACTTGCAGTGGATAAGAGTAAATGGAGCAATTTGTGGATTTTTTATTGGTCTGATATTAGGAATAATCAGAGTAGTATTTAAGTAACAAGTTTAAGTATGCCTTTACCATATAGTTCTATAAAGATTTTTTAAAAGCTAGTATTCTGAATTAATTAAAAAGAATATTAATTGAAGAAGAACATTTCGTAGATCACATTTTAGATTTAGTAAAAAACCTTTTAATTGTTCAAATATAATATCACTATGTTTTTGTTTTTGATTTTTTAAACTTATACTGCCAAGAATTTTTTTTGGAAAATTAGAATGACTAAAAGCATAGTTAATTATTTTGCCTTGGCAGCATAATTCAAACATATTTGATGAAGCTTTATCTAAAACCCATTCACAAAAGCTCAATACTCTTTCTGTTCTTCTAAATTCATTAATATTATTTTCAACGCAATTAATATATTTTTCATTTTCATTGTGTTTATTAAAATATATAGCGCATTTAGAAAAACTACAATTTATTATTGTACTTATTTTATATACCATAGTTTCAATAAAAGTTTTTATTTCATACTCAGAAAGATTAAGATATTTAAGAACATCATTAGAATTTTTTATATAACCCCTTATATATGACTCGCAAATCAAGCAAATAGATTTTAGACGTATTTCAAAAAATGTATCAAGTTCTTGCTCTATTACTTCTGTACATTTTTTTGCGACTAAATGCATATGCATACCCATAACATAATCTTCTTTAGCTACCATAGCTTCACACCTGCCTCTATTTAATTTTGATTACAAATAAGATAATAAACGACCAATGTAAAATTTATTTAAATTTAAAGTTAATTTAATATTAAGTGCCTCATGTAAATATTGGTATTTATAAGAAAGCAAAGATTTTCATGAATAAATATTTTTTTGATGGAAATAATTTATTTATCTTTCAACAAATGATGAACATATAATTAACATGAAATAAAAATAGAACTAATAGGAGGAAAAGATGTCTTTAGCTTATAAAATAACTAATAATGAAATACTATATAAAAGAGTAAGGGTGTATATACAATATATTTATAGAGATGCAGAAAAAGCTTTGGATATAGAAAGATTAGTTAATAATATAATTGGAATCAAGTATTGCAAGGCAAATGGATTTACAGGAAGCTTATTAATTGTTTATGACGATAAACTAATAAATGAGCAATTTGTAAAAAACCAAATATATAGGTTAATTTCCACAAAAATAAAAAACAATGTACCTATAGATATGGAAGTAGCAGCATCTTTAAAACATAGAAAAGCTATAAATTTTGAAAATGTCGAAAAAAACCTAAAGACACATGAAGCAAAAAGAACTCTTAACAAAGTTTCAAAATCAATAAGCAGTAATGATTATCACGCAATCAAATTATCTGATATTGAAAAAGAGCTTGGCACTAATTTTGCAGATGGCCTTTTAAAAGCCCAAGTAGATAGTAAAATAAGAGAAATAGGATTAAATGTTATATCAGAAGCGAAAAAAAAATCACTAATTAGGAGAGTTTTTGAAAACATTAATGAATTCTCTACTAAATTGCTAGTTGGTGTAGGAACTTTATCATTTATATTAGGTCAGATTGCAGATGCAGTGGCTATCTTAGGAATTACAGCTATTGAGACTATACTAAGCACATTACAGCAGCATAAAGCGGAAAAATCTTTATATTCTCTTAAAGAAATGATGGTGCGCAATGCAACAGTAATACGTAATGGAAACAGGTATATTATAGATGCAAAGTATGTTGTTCCGGGAGATGTAATTATTATTGAAGCAGGAGAAAAAGTACCAGCAGATGCTAGAATAATAGAATGTTATGACCTGAAAGTTTCAGAAGCAGTTCTTACAGGTGAGAGTGCAGCAGTTTGTAAAAGCAGTGATATATGTAATAAGGATGAAGAGTTAGCTAATAGATATAATACGATTTACATGGGCACTAACATACTATCTGGCCGAGGTAAAGCTGTTGTCGTTGCTACAGGATTAAATACTGAAATGGGAAAAATCGCATTTATGCTTCAGAATATAAAAAATGAATGTGCTCCTATTGAGAAGAAAATAAAGAAATTTACTAACAAAATTACTAAATTAGCATTTGGAATTTGTATGGGGGTAAGTGCTTTAGGAGCGTTTAAAGGATTATCATTAGTTCAAGTATTTATCTTTGGAGTAAGCTTTGCTATAGGAGCTATACCTGAAAGTTTGCCAGCAGTAGTAACCGCGGCTATGTCTGTTTCTGTCCAAAAGATGGCATCAAAGAATGCAATTGTAAGGAAATTACAGGCAGTTGAGAGCTTGGGAGCCGCAGATGTAATATGTTGTGATAAAACAGGAACTCTTACTATGAATGAAATGACTGTTAAAGAAATTCATGTTGATAATAATACATATGAGGTTATAGGTTCAGGATATAATCCTAAGGGAGATATAATACTTAAGTCTGGAGAAATAAATAAAAAAGAATCTTTAGATAAAATAATAACTGCGGGTGTACTCTGCAACAATTCTAACATATCTAACTGTGATGGAAAGTGGCAGGTTCATGGTGACCCAACAGAAGGTGCTTTGTTAATAACCGCATCTAAAAATAATATGGCATTAGATGAGATAATTAATAAATATAAAAGAGTAGAAGAAATTCCATTTGATAGTTCAACTAGGTATATGACGGTTTTAGTTGAAGAAAAAGAAGAAAAAGAAGCTTATTGTAAAGGTTCAGTAAGTAAGATATTAGATAAATGTACAAGAATTTATGAGAATGGCAGTGAAAGATTGATTACCAGCAATGATAAGGAAAATTTACAGCAGATTGCAGATGAAATGGGATCAAAAGCACTGAGAGTCTTAGCGTTTGCTTATAAGAAAATATTAAAAGATAGTAAAAATATAGATAATAATTTTGTATTTTTAGGATTAGTAGGTATGGAAGATCCGCCAAGAGAAGAAGTAAAAGAGTGTATAAGAAAGTGCGAAGGAGCAGGTATAAAAGTCGTAATGATAACAGGAGATAACAAAAATACAGCCGCGGCTATAGGGAGAAAAATAGGACTTTTAACAGATGGAATAGTGCTGTCAGGAACTGAATTAAATGATATAAGCGATGATGAATTAGCTTCTATAATTAATAAAATACAGGTTTTTGCAAGAACGTCACCTGAGCAGAAATATAAAATAGTAAAAGCTTTTAAGAAAGCAGGAAAAGTAGTCGCGATGACAGGTGATGGTGTGAATGACGCACCAGCTATTAAAGAAGCAGATATAGGAATAGCTATGGGAAAAAACGGAAGTGATGTTGCTAGAGATACAGCAGATATAATTCTTACTGATGATAATTTTTCAACGATAGTAGCAGCTATTGAAGCAGGCAGAACAGTAAATATGAATATAAGAAATTCAATGAGATATTTGTTTACAGGATGTTTAGGGGAAATAATAGCTATATTACCTGCATCAGTGCTTGGAGGTATTCCACTACTCCTATCATTACAAATATTATGGATCGATGTTGTATCTGAATCTATATTGGGAGCAGCATTGACATTTGAAAAGCCAGCTAAGGATATAATGGAAAATCCTCCAATATCAAACGATTATGAAATTATTGATAAGAAACTTAAGAAAAATATATTAAAGACAGGAATTATAGTTGGTTTAGCAACATTTGGAGTATTTAAAGGGGCGTTATTGTTTGGAGCCAGTTTGCAAAAGGCGAGGACATTAGCTTTTACTAATTTGGTTATTTCACAGATATTTACTGTATACGGTTGCAGAAATGATAAAAATAGGAAAAATAAATATATGAATATTTCAACTATTGCATGTTTAATAATGCTTGGAGGAATATTATATATTCCTATTATGAGTTCATTTTTTTCCACAGTACCATTAAGTATAAAAGATATACTCATTATTTCAGGAACTACGACATTATCAAAGATTTAAAGGATAAGGCACAATCAAAAAAATAACAGGCCAGTATGCTTGCCTATTTTGTGTCATAGAGGAAGCTCCACTCGCATACGCTCCTTGAGTAAGTGATTCACGCCAAATCATAAGATTTGGGTTCTCTACTCATCAGCAAATTTTACTAATAGACCCGCTATGAGCAGAATTTACTTCCTTGCCTGATGAAAAATATGCGTCGCATCTTTGGTCTATTATTTTCTTTCATGTGCCTAAAGCAGAAATAATTAGGTAATTTATTGGAAAATATATAGGTTTTAAATGATTTAACAGCAAAATTTATTTAAAATCTATATATTTTTTATTTATATGAACATTCAAGTAATGTAAATATTCACTTAAAATTGAATTAAATATTAGTTAAAGCATAGATTTTAAGTTATGAAATAGTATATATTTTGATTAAATAGTACAAAAAAATAACTAATATCTGAAGCTACTTATTTTATAGCTTTACGTGTCGCCAAAGGAGAGGATATGACTATGATAAAAAAAATGAATTTTGGAACTAAAATAAACATAATTATAGTGGCAGTAATATTTATGTGTTACATAGGGGTATTCTCAAGTATACTAATACAAATAAAATCAAAAAGCATAAATGATAGTGAAGCATTAGCAAAAGAAATAACGCATTCATATGCAACGCAGATTACATCTAATTTTGAAGGATTAGAAGTTATAGGAAAAGATCTGAGAAATTCTTTAATTAAGCAAATAGATCTTAACTTACAAAACAGAGATCTAGTTATTGAAATGCAGAAGGGAATATTAAACGAACATCCTGAAGTATTTGGAGTAACTGTTGCCTTTGAAGCAAATGCATTTGATGGAAAAGATGAAGATTATAAGGGTAGAAAGGAATTTGCAGAAAATGGAATGTTCATACCATATGCAAGCAGAGATGGTAATCAAGTGGTAGTTTTACCAGCTTATGATGATCAAACAGATATGACTTGGTATAATAAACCAAAAGAATTAAAGGGAACGTATATTACAGAACCGACAGTCTATAATGTAAATGGACAAGACATCTCAATGGTATCTTTAGCAATGCCGATAATAGATGATACAGGGAAATTTTTAGGTGTAATATCATTGGATTATAAACTTGATACATTAGAGAAATTGGTGTCAGAGAAAAAGCCACTTGGTGGAACTGTTGAATTAATATCGAACAAAGGGATTTACATAGCTAGTGGGGAAGATCCAAGCTTGAAAATGCAGGATGCTAAAGAAAGTGGTAATGATTTAGGTAAAATTATAAGTGAAACTTCACAAGGAAAAGAGTCTTATACTTATGGAAAGTCAGTAAAAGATAATAAAGAGGTTCTAATTGTGTCATATCCTGTAAATTTAGAAAATACCAAAACAAATTGGATTTTATGCAGTGAGATTCCTAATGAAAAGATACTAGAAAGTTACAATAAGATATTTAATGTTATCTTAGTAGCGGCATTAATATCACTGATAATTGTGATATTAGTAATAGGTCTTGTAATCAAGAAAATGACAAAAGGCATAAAATACGCAGAGAAGCAGATGAGACTATTAGCTAGTGGAGATCTTACAATAGAAATTAATAATAAGTATCTTGAGAGAGAAGATGAAATAGGTAAGATGTTCCAATCTGTTAGTGAAATGCAAAAATCCTATAAAAAGATAATAACTGAAATTAATAATGAATGTAATATAGTTTTGAGTTCAGTTAATGTGACTAAAGGAAAGATAGATGATTTAAATATAATGATTTCTGATGTATCTGCTACTACAGAACAATTATCTGCAAGCATGGAAGAAACAGCAGCATCAACTGAAGAAGTAAATGCATCATCAATAAACATGGAAACTGCAATAAAGACTATGGAAGCAAGTATAATGACTGGTGAAATGGCAGCAAAAGAAATCGAAGAAAGAGCAATAAATTTAAAATCAGATGCAATTAAATCTAAAGAAGTATCAAATGATGTAGCATTGAAGATGCAAGATGGTTTAAAAACAGCAGTGGGTAAAGCTAAAGCTGTAGATAAAATAAATGAATTAACAGGTAAAATACTAGAAATAACTGAAGAAACTAATCTGCTAGCACTTAATGCAGCAATAGAATCAGCAAGAGCGGGAGACGCTGGTAAAGGATTTGCTGTTGTAGCAGAGGAAATAAGAAAGCTTGCAGAAACTTCAAAAGAAACAGCAATAGAAATTCAAAAAATAAATAGAGAAGTAGTTGGGGCCGTAGATGATCTGAAGGAAACATCAAATGAGGTAATTAAGTTCATTGGAACTCAAGTAATTGAAGATTATGATAAACTGGTTGATACAGGAGAGCAATATAGAAATGATGCTGTAGTATTTAATGAGTTGGTTAATAATATTGGAGAGATATCTAAGGAACTAATTAGTGGAACAGAAAATATTATTACAGCAATAAATGAAGTTTCACAGGCAACAAATGAAGGCGCGGCAGGAACAACTACAATTGCAGCAAAGTCAAATGATGTAGTCTATTTAACAGAAGGGGTAATAGAACAAACAGCTAAAACAAAGGAATGTACAGATAAGCTTTTAGAAGTTGTATCAATATTTAAAGTATAAAAATATAAATCACTGTAACATATAAGTTACTTACCCCAAATTATATTAATTATATAGATATATATTATTAAGATATGAACGAATATGACTTTATAACAAATTATTATTATAAATGTTAATTGTGATACATGGAATGTTAAATTATATAGAAAGAAATATATTTATAAAATAAAACCCATATAAATTTATTAAGCTTATATTCAAAGAATGCAGCATTTAAAATTTAGTCTTATATAATGTTTAGATATGCACTAAACTAAAGGAGCCTTGGACGCTATGAATAATCTAAATGGGAAAATGATTTATACTATATTTGTTTTTGTAGCTCTAGCAGCTTTTGATAATGTTATTATAGGATTGTTTCCAACATTATTCTCTTCGATTGCAAGTGATTTAAATATAAGTTTATTTGAACTTGGAATTGTTTCGGCTATTAACATTTTAATAACTTCAATATCATCAGTTTATTGGGGATATCTTGCAGGCAGGCTTAATCGAAAAAAGCTTATTATTATAGGAACTATTATTTGGTCATCATCGGTGTTTTTAAATTCCTATAGCAGTACTTACATTGAATTATTGATTTTTCAAGTTTTGACGGGAATAGGCTTAGGGTGTATAGCATCAATTGGATTTAGTACCTTGAGTGATTATATTCCGTATAAATTTCGTGGAATGATTTTAAGCTTTTGGGGAATGTCTCAAGGTTTTGGAGGAATTTTAGGAGCGCTGATAGCATCATTAATTGGCACATCTTCAGGTTGGAGAAAGCCATTTGAAATAGTAAGTATAGTAGGCTTTTTATTAATTAGCTTATATCTTTTTATAAGAGAACCAAGGCTCGGAGAATCAGAGCCTGAATTAGAAAGGTTAGTTAAACAAGGAGAAAGTTATATTTACAAGATAGAAATTAGTCAGCTCAAAGAAATAATTTTAAAGAATAGCAATATATTTTTACTTTTACAAGGATTTTTCTTAAATATTTCTACAGGAAGCTTAATATGGCTTCCTACATTGTATATTTCGAAAGTTCAACAACAAGGGTACAGTAATACGACAGCTATTATTGTTGCTGGATATCTTTATGCGTTATTTCAATTAGGTGGACTAACAACAGGATTTTTTGGTTATCTCGGGGATAAGTTTCAAAGGAAAACTTACAAGGGAAGAGCGATACTAACTTCATTTTTTGTATGTATAGCAATGCCGCTTTATTCTGCAATGTTTGCAATTCCAATGAAGCACTTAGAAATATACGATGAGAGTACCTTAGCAATTTTATTAAGTTTACTGAAACAAATAGTTATGAATCCTTGGATGACTTTAATTTTTGTATTATCATTTCTTGCTTCAGCAGCTCAGTCTGCAAACACACCCAACTGGCTTGCATTAATAACAGATGTGAACCTTCCAGAGCACAGAGGAACAGCTTTTAGTATAGCTAATGTTGCAAGCAGCTTAGGTAGAACTTTAGGTAATGTTGGGATTGGTTATTTACTTACAATTGTATCAAAATACGCAGGAGAACCAGGCAATTATGTAATTACTCTTATTATATTTCAAATCTTTTTTATTCCAGCAGCGTTATTCTATATAAAAATGGCTAAAAATAATGTTCAGGACATTGGAAAAGTTAAATTAATCCTTCGTAAGCGGGCAGATTTGATTGGACCTTAGTCATTAGAATTTATAATACTTAATAATCTGAATAATGAGAGGATTGATATTATGATTAAAAATGTACTCATCATTTCATCTGATTTTACAGGTCATGGACATAAGAGTATAACAGAGTCTCTATGTGAAAAGTTTAGAGAAAACAATGAGATTAATGTGAATGTTGTAGATGGATTCTCACTTGGTGGAAGCACATTGCTTAAAATAGGTAAATCTTATGGACCTATAACCAGAACTTCTAAAAATTTATGGGAACTTATATGGGAATTGTCAATGATTAAAGCATCATTAGTTAATGAAGCTGTTGAACTATTAATAGAACATAATTTTATGGAGTTATTAAAAAGAATAAAACCAGATTTAATTTTATCTGTTCACCCAAATTTTAATGGATCTATTCTTAATATATTAGAGAAAAATAATATTGAGATTCAATTTGTTACCTTAATAGCCGATCTTGTAAGTATATATCCACTATGGGCAGATAAAAGAGCAGATTATATTATAAGTCCAACTTATGAAGCAAAAGAAAAGTGCATAGAATATGGCATTTCTGAAGAAAAAGTAAAAACTTTAGGGTTCCCAGTACGTTCTAGATTTCATAAAGTTATAAGCTCTAATAGTGAATATAATATGTATAATCCTTTAAAATTCCTAATAATGAGTGGGGGAGAAGGTGTAGGCAACATGAGAAAGATAGCTGAAATTCTCCTTAATAATTTCAATTGTATTGTAAAAATTGCTGTAGGTCGAAACAAAAAATTAAAGAATAGATTAGAGCAAACATTAGGAGAAAAGTATAAGGATAGGGTTGAAGTTTATGGATTTATGGAAAATGTACAAGATCTAATGATATCTTCAGATATTGCATTTACTAGAGGAAGTCCAAATGTCATGATGGAAGCTATCGCATGTAATGTGCCTTTAGTAATAACAGGCGCACTTCCAGGTCAAGAAGAAGGAAATCCAGAATTTGTGCAAAAGTATAATCTTGGAGTGGTATGTACAGGCAACAAAAGCATAAAGTATATTATAAGTGACTTACTTGCAAATAATGGACAAAGACTGAGTAAAATTAAAAGGTCTCAAAAAAGTTATTCTAATCCTAGTGTTTCAAAAGATATTGTAGATTTTATTTTAAATATGTGATGAGTGGGTTAGTATTGATAAAATGTAAATTTAAAAAATAGAGCTATAAAAACAAATCATAAAAGACTGTATATAGATTGAGTGAATCTATATACAGTCTTTTTATAAAATTAAAGATAATCTTTTAATTTTTAATTTTAAAATAAGGTTATAATTAGTTTATGGATAAAATTTACTTAAATTACAATTAGTTGATTTAGAATCAATAATAATGTATTATTAGATATAATAAATTTTGTAATTTTGACTGGAGAGATATATATGATGAAAAGATATGATGTTTTAAATAATTATAGTATTAAGTCAAAATTATTATTAATATATCTGTTTTGTGTGTTAATTCCTATGATAGTTACTAATTCAGTATTCTATTTAACTATTAAACAAAATGAAGTAAAAGAACAGAAGACCAATATGGAATATGCCATTGACAGGGTTAAATATAATTTAGAGGCAGTGTTAGAAAATTGCGTACTAGTATCAAATCATTTGCACAAGGATGTAGGATTAAATCAGTTTATTACCCAAAGATATGATAATCTTCTTCAATATTATGAAGAATATAATTTTTTGCTGCAAAACAATGTAATCAATTACTATTATAATTCACAGCATGTATATCAAGTTACAATATACACAGATAATGATACTATAAGCAATAGCAATAATTTTAGAAAATTAACGCCAGAAATTCGAGAGAGTGACTGGTACAAGCAATTTTTTAATAACAATAAAAATATGACTATTTCAGTTTATTATGATAATGATAAAAAGATTATTCAAAATAGTAGTATGCCTAGAACTATTAGTATTATTAGAAAGTTAGACAACTTCAGTTCTAAAAATGAAAATATTTTAAAAATAGATGTAGATTATAATGTAATATACAATGATATTTTGAATGAGAAAATGGATGGCAACTTATATGTCTGTAATAAAGACTTCATTTTGTTTTCTAATAAAGTATCAAATGATGGATGGAAGGAATTTGATACGGTAGATTGTATTGAAAATAAGGCAGTTAAGTTAAATGATTCTTTTAGCTTTAAAGCAGCAAATGAGGAGTGGAATATTATTATTACAGAAGATGAAATAAATCCTTTATCTAGAATTGCTGAACGGAAAGAAATATTGTTAGGATTAATAATATTTAATTTGTTACTACCAACTATTATTATTTTTTTGGTATCGTACTCTATTAGGCATAGAGTAACATTACTTAGTAAATATTTGGGTAAGGTAGAAAATGAGGAATTTTTCACAATACAATGTAGTTATGGCAATGATGAAATAGGAAACTTAATTCGAAGCTATAATTTAATGGTTTTAAGAATTAAGGAGTTAATAGAAGTTGTATTTAAGAGAGATGCAGAAAAGCAAAAGCTTGAACTAGCTAAAAAGCAGGCGGAGCTAAAAGCTTTGCAAAGTCAGGTAAATCCTCATTTTATGTTTAATACTCTTGAAAGTATTCGTATGAGAAGCTTGATAAAGGGGGAGATAGAGACTGCAGATGTAATTGAAAATTTATCTACATTACTGCGAACTACAATAAATTGGGGGGAGGATTTTATTACAATTGAAGATGAAATGCTATTTGTAGAAAATTATCTTCAAATTCAAAAGTATCGTTTTGGTGATAAATTATCTTATAGCTTCTATATTATGGAGGGATGTAAAAAAATAAAGATACCAAAGTTATCTATTTTAGGATTTGTTGAAAATGCGTGTGTTCATGGAATTGAAGAAGTA
>JAEZKY010000362.1 GCA_023435985.1 Bacillota bacterium
AACTTGAACAATATCATGAATCACTAAGACTACTTGAAAATATGATATTCTGCATTGACATCCCTACAATCGGGGCGATAAATGGTCCTGGAACTCACTGTGAAATTGCATCTCTTTGCGATATTACAATTTGTACAGAAGACGCAGACTTTTTTGATCCACATTTTATTGGCGGAACACCTCCTGGCGATGGAATGATTCTTACATTGCAGAACATGATTGGTTTTAAGAAAGCAGCATACTACGCATACACTGGTAAGAATATTAATGGTCAAACTGCATTAGAGCTTGGCATAGTAAGTGAAGTGTTACCACGCGAAAAGCTTCTTCCACGTGCTTGGGAACTTGCAGAGATGATAATGCAAGCACCTCGTTCAGCGAGACATCTTACTCATTCAATTTTATCACGTCCTTGGAAAAAAGCCTTAGTAAGTGATCAAGGGTTCCAACTTACTCATCAAATGTACGACATGGCTATTGATGAAGAAGGTGTTCATGAAAGATTGACAAAAATGAAAGGGCGCTTAATGGGCAAATAAGAACAATAGCATTAAATTGATATTGGAAGTAAAGAAATAGTGACAGAGGGGCTATATGCCTTTAAGTATAAAACTAAAGGCAAACGGCCCCTTTGTTAAGTTTTTTAAGAAATACTGGCATTTTTGCTAAGGAGGAATCGAAATGTCTGATAGATGTATGGTGGGGCCTACAAGGTTCGAAGAATACTCAGAGAAGTACAAAGACTTTTTCATAATGACCCGCCGTAACGGCATAATCGAAGTACGTTTTCATACTGATGGGGGACCGTTTCAATTTGACTGGCCGGGCCAAACTGCATATGGTAATGTATGGTCAGATATTGGCCGTGACCCTGAAAACGAGGTGATGATTCTTACAGGAACAGGGGATTTGTGGCAAATAGGAAATCCAGAAGTCTGGAAAACAAAATTTATAGATTGGCCAAGGAACCGTAAGCTGGAAATGTATCATGAATCCTTGAGAATGATTGAAAATATGATCTATTGCATCGACATCCCAACAATTGGGGCGATTAATGGTACAGGATCACACTGGCAACTGGGAACATTTTGTGATATTACAATTTGTGCTGAAGGCACAGAATTTTTCGATGCACATTATCTTGGTGGTATACCTCCTGGAGATGGAATAGTTTTAACATTTCAAAATTTACTAGGGATTAAGAGAGCGGCATTTTACGCATACACAGGTATGAACATTAATGCTCAATCGGCATTAGACCTCGGTATGGTTAGTGAAGTACTGCCACGTGAAAAGCTTCTTTCACGTGCATGGGAACTCGCAGAGATGATAATGCAGGCACCTCGCTCTGCGAGACATCTTACTCATTCAATTTTATCTCGCCCTTGGAAAAAAGCCTTAGTCAGTGATCAAGGTTTCCAACTTACTCGCCAATTGTACGACATGTCCATTGATGAAGAGGGTGTGCTTGAGAGATTGATAAAAATCAAGGGACGTTTTCAGGGGAATGAAAGATAGTCCATTTCGTTAAAAGGATTTGGTAATTACTCATTTTGTCCGATTCGACCAACTAGCCTATAATTAGATGAATATATTGGTCAAGCGGAAGGAAGGTCTTTTGATCTTCAAACAGCACAGAGAAAGGAGATAAGGGCCATATGAAATCATTGACAGAATTATATAAGATCGGCAGTGGGCCGTCCAGTTCCCATACAATGGGTCCGGAAAAAGCCGCTAGAATATTTAAAACCGAAAATGAGGGTGCAGAATGCTTCAAAGTATTGATTTATGGTTCACTTGCAAAAACGGGCAAGGGTCATATGACTGACAAGGCTATTATTAAGGCACTGTCACCAGTTCCAACTGAGATTGAATTTATTACCCACGCAGATTTTATTCTGCCTCATCCAAATACCATTGATTTTTTAGCTTACAAAGATGGGCGGCAAACAACATCAATGCGTGTTGTAAGTGTCGGCGGCGGGGATATAGTTATCGATGGGCGTGAGGAAATGTTGGTACCGGATATATATAAGGAAAATACCTTTGCAGAAATCAGCAGCCTCTGTAAAGCAAACAATATCAGCCTAAGCGAGTACATCGAGCAGTGCGAAGGCAAAAAGATTTGGGATTTTCTCTATGTAATCTGGGATGCTATGAAGCATTCGATTAACGAAGGGCTTACATCCACAGGTGTTCTAGAAGGCGGTCTCAACGTAGAACGAAAGGCGCAATTTCTTTATAACCAGCGGCATATCGATGAGAGCCCAGAGACGCGGGAAAACAGGATTGCCTGTGCTTATGCTTTCGCCGTCAGCGAACAGAATGCCGCTGGTGGTACAATTGTAACGGCCCCAACCTGCGGCGCCAGCGGTGTGGTGCCGGCAGTGCTCCGTTATATGCAAGAGAAGAAACATGTCACGGACGAACAGATTCTCCGGGCTCTGGCAGTTGGAGGTCTCATTGGTAACCTAATCAAGCAGAATGCATCCATCAGCGGTGCTAAATGCGGCTGTCAAGGGGAAGTTGGAACTGCTTGCTCCATGGCGTCGGCAGCTCTTTCAGAGCTGTTTGGAATGGGTATCGACCAGATTGAGTATGCAGCGGAGGTCGCGTTAGAGCACCATTTGGGGTTGACCTGTGATCCAATCTGCGGACTTGTTCAGATCCCTTGCATCGAGCGGAACGCCGTGGCTGCGATGAGGGCTATCAATGCGATGAGTCTGGCAAATTTCTTGTCAAACACCCGTAAGATATCGTTTGATCTGGTTGTACAGACCATGTATGAAACTGGCCTGGATATGAGTAGCGATTACCGCGAAACTGCAGATGGTGGGCTCGCCAAACTCTACAAAATAGACAGCTAAACTCAGACATGAGCGTCCTCCTTTACTGGTATTCTTGCTTAGAATATATGCTAAATTGCTGTATATTCTAATATGGTTTACCATAAATATTCTGCACAATATTTATTCTGAAGAATATTACCATATAAGAATATATATTCTAAGCCATATCACCATAAATATTCTTAAGAATATGCTTATAAAATGCGGCTTGAGAAGGTTTTGATATAAAAATATTATTGATTTTTAATGTTATTTTGAGTCTAAAACATATATCAATAATAGCAGCAGATAGAGTTTTACTCATCCAAGAGCGTGCAGCCGTTAGCGCCACTTGAAGAAGAGAGTGTGTTACGGATGCTAGCTATCGGATAAATTTCTTTTTTTAAGGCAAGCTGTTGAGTAACACATATTTTTATAGTACGCATAATCTTGGATAGTATTATTTTTAAAGAATATAAAATCAATGAGTTCTTTTTCCTCTTCAGTCAAATTATTTATGGCCAGCTTTAAATTTTCAGAGTCACACTTATCGCAAAATAAATCTTCTAAGTTAATATCCTGAGAAGGCAAATTTTTTTCAACATCAGCATGAAGGCTTAAAGCATCATTACCATTAGTGGAGCTTCTAGTTTTAATATGCTTAATTAAGTCATTTATGTTATTCTTTATTCCATTAGAAGCATAAGCAACAAATTTATGTTTCTCTAGATTGTATAAAGAAACACATTTAAAAAGTGACTGATAGCACTCGTTCTTTATGTCATTTCTATCAAATCCGTCTATAAAAGTTCTTTTTGAAATATTAATAATTAAAGGTCTAAATTCACTAGCTAAATTTTCTTTTGCTATCATATCTCCATTTTTGCATTTCTAAACTAAGCTTTCAACATAATCATAATCCATATAGGCCGCCTCCATTGAAAAAATAAATTTATAGTAGAAATAATAAAAATAACCTCTACATCTAGTATATATGGTAAATGAACATATATCTTATATGTAAATATAAAATTTTGATATGAGATAAAAATTTTTAAAGGAAACTCAACTTACATGCGTTTGCTAAGAATTTTCTTATAAAAAAGATTTTGAGGGAAAGACAATTTATTTTCTAAATTACATGGTTGATAAAAAAACTAATGATAAAATATTTATTATTAGAAACGTTACACCAATTCCATTATGGTTACACTAGCAGTTACGTATATTATAGGATTAGTTACAATGAATGAGAAAATAAGATTCATAACTGTTGATACTTTCATGATTACAATTTTAAATTTACTTTTAAGTTTTGTTATAGGTGCATTCTGGTATGTGCCAAGTTCTTTTGTTAATAATAAAGTGAATTTATTAATACCACATACAATAGATGCTTTATTCCCTAGTGATCATGCTATAGTATTTGTTACTAGTTTTCTTTATGATCGTTTTTTGAAGAATATAGTTCAAGCAACATACTTTAAAGTAGAAGGTTCATTATTAAAGAGATTACCTGTTTTAAAACAGTTTTAAAAGTATATAAAAATAGAAGTGTTTCAGCTAGAGATTATAACAATAACAGTTTAGGCTCCTAAGAAAGAAAATTAGAGCAAAAAGAAAGAGAGGCTTTGACATTTGGGGTTGCAGTTATACATTATGGCATTAAATAAAGAAAACGATATATCTAATAAAATAAGTTACAGAAAGACAAAGAAAGTAAAATTTAATAAATATGAAATAAGAGAAATATTGAAAAATCGGTATTTCTCTTTTATGTTATAGCAAAATATATTATTTAATCATATGTTATTTATTGATAAAATTCCAGGAGGAAAATAATGAATAACACTTTAGAAAATTGTCCGCTTACATTAAATACTACAAGAATTTGTAGCACTGATTCTATAGATACAGCTGTAGAAGTATCAAAAATTGGCTTTAGTAATATGAGACCTAATGCTGTCATATTAGTTAACAAAAATGAAATTTTTGATGCAATATCAGCTACTTCATTAATTCATTTTCCAATTAATGCTTCTCTTTTATTTACTGATAGTAACAGTTTAAATGAAGAAACAATAAAAGAAATTCAAAGATTGTCCCCTAAGGGCTACAATGGAATTCATGTGATTTTAGTTGGTAATATTTCAAAAAATGTATCTTCAGAATTAAATCATTATGGGTTTAAAACACATCATATTGGCGGTAGTAATCATTATGAAACTGCATGCATGATAGCTAGGGCAAGGAGAGAATTTAAAAATATTCTTATAATGTCTGGTGAAGATTACTCTGAAGGAATTGTTTCAGGGTATTGGGCAGCACATCATGGAGATCCAATTTTGTTTGTACAGAAAAATAGGATTCCAGAATGTGTACTAGAAGTAATCAAAAAAGTAAATGATATTAATATTTATATCATTGGTTCCACTAAGACTGTATCAAACAACTTTGAAAAATACTTTTCACAGTTTGATAATGTTAAGCATGTGGATAGAATAAATGGCGATAATCCTTATGAGATAGCAGTAAATTTTGCTAAATACAAAGATAAAGATTCTAAAACTGAATTTGGATGGGGGAGAGATTATCGAGAAGGTCATGCTTTTACATTTGGAGTGCTTAATAAGCCAATGGATATTATAGCTGGTGTATTATTTGCTCATATGGGTAAGCATACCCCATCTCTTTTAGTGGGAAAAGATAGGACACCTGAAGTAGTAGAACGATATGTTAAATCGGTGAAACCTATGTTGCCAAAAGATATGCCTAAACCTCCATTTATGCATGGATTTATTTTAGGATCTACTCAAAATATTAGTTATAAAGAACAAATAATGATTGAAGAAATGCTTTCTATTGATCATGAAATGATGGACATGGATCATAACATGATGGAGATGCACCATAAGATGATGAACACGAAGTATGAAATGTATGATGGAAAGATGGGTATGGATTGTGACATGAATAAGATTATGAGTATGAACCACCAAATGATGAATATGGAACCCGGTAAGCATTGCTCAAGTTGCATGCATATGGATAATATGAATCAACAAGGTAAAATGATGAAAATGGAACATGAAATGACTGACATGCATGATAAAATGATGGGGATGGAAGATGACATGAGTAAGATGATGAATATGCATCATCAGATGATGGATATGGATGACGAAGATGATATGAAGCATGAAGATTGTATGCATCATATGAACAAAGGTAATGATGAAAAGCATGAAATGAGTGAGATGGAAGAGGAAGAAAACATGGAATATACGCATGAAATGCATATTCATGAAGATGATGACAAAAATTATAAAAAAACTACTTGTAATTGTAAAAAGAAAATGAATAAGGGGCATAGATGTGAATTCGGTAATACTGATTATAGAGTAATTTGTATAGATGAATTATTAGGATAAAATAAAACGATTTTATCTCTAATGATCCAATGAAAATCCTTAATGAAAAATTTGCAAGTGGAGAAATGAGTCAAGAAGAATATTTAAAGAGAAAAGCCATGCTTTCACAAAAAAATTAAAGGTTCTTTGAATATTTATTAAGATTGGAGTAAGATATATAATAAATCTTACTCTAATTTTTATAATAATATAATTAATTATATTTAATAATGAAATAAAATTAATATATGAAAAGCAGGCAGCAAAACGCGGAAATTACACTCTAAGGATCTAGAAATCATGAATTCCTTAATTTTTATACTATAAAGTGTGTCCACATAGGTAAAGTAAAACTAAAAAGGCATAAGTGCCTTTTTAGTTGATGGACAATACCTAAATACTCAGAAATGAACCTTTTAGGAACTAATTACAGAGAATTATTTAACATAGTTTACTACGTTTTTTCTCCTCTCAGGTGCTTTCGTATCCGCTCCAGCGTTGTATCCCAACAAAATAACACACACAGGTTTATAACCTTCAGGAAGGCTCAGCTCTTTTATGAATTGGTTATCGGGATCTGCATCAATAAGTTGTGGCAAGCCGCTAACCCAGCATGAGCCAACATCTAAAGATTTAGCGGCATTCATCATATTTCCGGCAGCAAGAGAACAGTGTTCTACGGTATACATTTCCGTTTTGTCGCCTGAAATCACAACAATAGTAGGGGCGTTATGAAATAAATGAACTTTTTCATTGTTTCCTATCTTTTGTAAAAACTGAGCTTTTTTATCATTTTTCATCTGATCTAAAAACGAAACAGGCATCATTGCGTATACTTTTTTTATTGCTTCAGATAATTGATCAATTAAACGCTGATTTTGAACGACTGTGAAATGCCATGACTGTTGATTTGATGCTGAAGGTGCATATGTTCCGGCTTCCAAAATAGCTTCGAGTTCAGCATCCTTAATTTGCTCTGGCTTAAAATTTTTAATACTACGTCTGCTTTTAAGTACTGACAATGTTTCATTCATAATAAAATCCTCCATTAATTTATTTCTGCTTACTTTATACGCATTTGCTTATAAATACTTTTTCGTATTCCTAAGCACAATTTCATACCCTGCGGGATACATGTGCCCCCCATCAAAGGTGAGATCTTCCCTTAGATTTCCATTTGTATCAGCTAAGCCATCATTGACATTGATAAATTCATAGTGGTACTTTTGCGCAAGCAACGCCACCTTGCTGCTTGCTAATTCAAGTATTTCATTGTTTCGCTTCGAAAAAAATGCCTCGTGCTCGGCTTCTGACTCACCGAAATCTGCCACCGGATTGACCGGATAATAAGCCATCACAAATACCTGTGTCTCGGGCAATTCTTCCTTGATTTGCCGCAAAATTTCGTCATAATTTGAGAGGAAAGTGTCTTCTGGAACGCCGAAGCCTGCATCATTTGAACCAATATTAATAAAAATTTTGCTCGGCGCCAAATCGAAAATACAGACATCCATCGCCATCAGCAGCTCCGCTGTCGTCGTTGCGCGAATCCCACGATTATAAATCAGTTTGTCCAAGCCAAGGTTTTGCTGCATTTTTTCAATCGGGAACATTTCCATAGTGGAAGACCCGACGAAAACAATTTGTCCTTTTTGGGCCGTTTGATTCTCCTTCGCAAAGCGTGCTCGTAGGTCACTTTTATATTGCTCGATATCAGGGTTCATATTCGTTAGTGATGTTGATTGTTCTGACATAAATAACAACTCCTTTTCATAATTACTATAGTTTTAGTTTACGTGTGGTTCAGCATATCTCACCAAAAACTCTATTTTATTACTATAACCAGCTGACAGAGTTATTTGATTTTATGACATGGACAAATGGGTACAATATTATTATTTAGCTTGAAAACTAGAGAATGCTGCGTGAACTTCAGTTCGCATAGGCATTTCGGCCAAAAGTTCCAAAACTTGATCGTGACCATCTTCGATAGCTGGATTAGTGAAATGGCGAATGAATGAATCCGCATCTTTGTAAAACTCGAATGCCCACAAAATGTCTGAATCATTGTCATCTCGGCAAAGTATCCAGTCTACTGGACCATCTGGGTCACCATTGTAATGTAGTTTATTGGTAAGTTCAAATAGAGCGTCTCCTTTTCCAGCCTTCGCGCGCATTTTAAGCACTGTACCAGGCTGATTTGGGCTAATCATCATATTTCCTTTTTCTGTTGCAATCATAATATACCTCCAATATTTATTTTTTATTGACTAATAAAATAGATTATAAAATTACTGCATTATTATTTGTACTTAATCCTGCTATTGTATGCAAAAATTAAGTATTGCCGATGATTTTAATTGGTTAAAATTATTTACGGTGCTGCTTTTTAAAATGTTGTTCCATCATTTCAAGCATCTTGGGAGGTACTTCGCCGTTTGGTCCCATAGCATCACGAAAAGCCTCCCATAAGTCATCAAGCCCACCGTTTTCACCCATTTGTTTTTCAAGCTCTGTAGAAATTTTTGATAAGTATTCACTCAAATTATTTTTCTCAACCTCACTGAGGCAATTAAAAATTTGATCTGAGTCCTGTTTGCTTTGTTCCGCTTGCTTTGCAGCGTCTTCACCCATCTTGGTAAGTTCTATGTTCATAACCCTCCTGTCTGTCTCCGATTGTGTCCGACTGATATATCCGGATTTTTCAAGTTTGTTAAGCAGCTGACTTAATGCCTGATTACTCATATCTAGATGATTCGAAATTTCTTTCTGGCTAATTTTCGGCTATGTTTTAAGCAATGTCAAAATGCGTCCTTGCCCTCTGTTCGGGTCAGTAAATGCTTCGTTTTCATTTCTAATGTGATGCGAAAATCTGTGAAAAAGCATCGTCACTCGGGAAAAATGTTCCATTAAATTAATTTTGCTATCCATTACCTTATCCTCCAATAACATTATATTTTATTTTTATCAACTGCTAGATTATCAATTGATTAATTATCAAGTACTTGTTTATATATTATCAAGTACTTAACTATATGTCAATACTTTTAAAAAAAATTGTAATAATTTATTGATGGAGAAATTTGAAAAACAAAAAAGCAGCCCGCATATAATATTTGCGCACTGCCCATTATATAAATTTTCAAACTCTCGCAATATTTGAGTTAAGCCGATATACATGTAAAAACAGGTTACTTTAAAGAAAACTATAGGATTTAGCTGTTGCATATAAATGTTTTATTGTCTTTATCTGTGAAAGTGTGTATTTGATCAATTAGCCAATATATACTAGTTATTCCAATGGAAGACAAACTGTAATTTTTGAAAGAGAAAATACTGATGAATATACATTTAAGAATGATAAAGAAAGGCAAACTCAAATAAAAGATAAATTCCATTCTGATAATAAACTGTTTATTTCAACATTAAGTGTATGGGAATATGAAAAAGCGCAGGAACCATTTTATTGGTTAAGAGATAATTTAAGAATAATAGATCCAAGAACTAATACTGAAGAATTTATAATTAATAAGATTTTAAAAAATAATTCTATAAATATGCGAATTAAAAATACTTTAAATAAGGTGATTGAAGGAATTGAAGATATAAAAATCAATGAGGTTGAAATAGATACTAAAGATTTACCACTATTAAAATTTTTAAATGAAGAAGCAAAAGAAAAAATATTAAAAAATAATGAAAAGCTTACAAGTGTAAGTGTATTCCACAAAATGAATGATAGCAATGAACTTATTGAGTTTGATTTAAGTGATGAATCAGATTGTACAAAAAAAATTATTTGGTTTATTAGGAATTTTTATAGATATTTTAGATAATGGTTCAACATTGGCTGTAGATGAATTAGATGTAAAATTACATTCTCATTTAACAAAATTCTTAGTAGAATTATTCAATAATCCAGAGATTAATAAAAATAATGCTCAATTAATTTTCTCAACTCATGATACTAATTTACTCGATCAGGATATTTTTAGGAGAGATCAAATTTGGTTTACAGAAAAGAAAGAAGATAAAAGCACGGATTTATATTCATTAGATGATTTCAGAGTTAGAAAAGATGCAGCAATTGAAAAGGGATATTTACAAGGAAAATATGGAGCAATACCACATTTAGGTGGAGGCAACATATGGGAATAAAAAGGAATATAGGAGAAGTATTTAGAGAAAAAAGAAGAAAAAGAGAAGTTAAAGCACTTGTATTGATTGTATCTGAAGGTAAAGATACAGAGATTAATTATTTTAAACAATTTAATCAGAAATATGTAAATATTGATGTTAAGCCAGTTGATAAAAATTCTGCAGGAAAGGACAAATCAAGGAAGAGTGATCCATCTAATTTACTTGATAAGGCTATTGAATATATAGATAATAAATATGATATAAATGAAGAAGATGGAGATAGAGTATGGTGCTTGATGGATGTGGATTTAAACTATAATAATCCTGATTCGGTTGAAAGTAGAACTCAGAGAGCCTTTGTGAGGGATAAAGATGGAAGAAAGCAGGATTGAAAATTATTTAAAAAGACAAGTAGATAAAATAGGTGGTAGGGCTTATAAGTGGAATCCAACTGGAGTAGTAATAGGATTGCCAGACAGAATGGTGCTCTTACCTGGTGGAAAAGTAATATTTGTAGAACTTAATGCACCAGGCAAAAAGCTAGAAAAATTCAAGAATATAGGGCTAGAGAGCTTAGAAAACTTGGATTTCAAGTTGAATGTATAGATACAGTTGAAAAAGTAGATTTGTTTATTAAGGAAGTAATGCTGAATATGTAAATAGAAAGAAAAGGCAAAGTGATTTTATGCTGATGTTATACAAAATCACCTTATTATAATTAATTAATATTTTATTGCATTCTTTAATAAATTAGTTGAATCTTCTATTGATAATTCTTTTGCATAAGAAATTTCTTTGATTACAGAATCTTTCGCATTTCTTAAAACCTGCTTTTCTGTTGCATTTAATTTACTATTTATTTTAACTTGAGTTAGATCATATATAATCTCTAGAGTACTTCTCAGTGATCCTGATTTTATCCTTTTTGAATTAGCAGCCATTCGCTCTTTTGATGTATATTCCGTATAGTCGTTCGTCTCTGACATAGCATTATTAATACTTTCTAATCCGATATCTATAGCCTCTGAATCACTTATTAATCTGAGGTTTGATACACCAGCTCTACTAACTGGTAAACTTAATGTCATGGTATTATTAAAAATTTTTATTTTATAATAATCTTGCTTTTCACCTTTAAATTCTCTTTTTTCAATGTTACTTATTATTCCTATTCCTTGGGTTGGATAAACCACTTTATTTCCAATATCAAACAAAAAATCTCCTCCTAAATTAAATAATATATTTAGTATATCACATTTAGATTTTTTTTGCTAATTTTTAATTTTATCACGATAATTTATCATAGTCAATATTTTTTTGGAGGTATATATTTATTATTAAATTTAAAGTAAATAAATATTGTATATATTTAAACTTATGAAATTCAAAGAAAGAAGGTGATAATATGGATTTTAAACCTTGGGATTATCAAAAATATGCAATTAATCATGTTATAAATCATAATGCTGCAGGTTTATTTCTAGATATGGGAATGGGCAAAACGGTTAGTTTATTAACTGCAATAGATAATTTATTATTCTTAGGTGATACAAATAAAGTTTTAGTTATAGCTCCAAAGAGAGTTGCAGAAGATACTTGGTCCACAGAAGTAGACAAATGGGATCAACTAAAAGAATTAAGGATATCAATAATCTTAGGAACTCCAAAACAAAGAGATGAAGCAGCAAAAAAGGATGCAGATATTTATGTTACAAGCAGAGATAATGTTGTGTGGTTAGTTGAAAATTATTTTAAAACATGGAAGTGGGACACATGTATAATAGATGAGTTAAGTTCCTTTAAATCAAGTAAGGCCATGCTTTAAAAGAATTATAGGACTTACTGGAACACCTGCACTAAATTCACTAATAGACTTATGGCCACAGTTATACTTATTAGATGGTCGCCAAAGGTTAGGCAGAACAATCACAGGGCATAGAGAATAATACTTTTATTATATCCTGCATCTGCAGGTCATGGTCTTAATCTTCAATATGGTGGAAATATTGTTGTATGGTTCGGACTTCCTGGGAGCTTTACAAACAAGCCGATGCTAGACTGCACAGACAAGGTCAAAAGGAGACTGTTATTATTCATCATATTATAGCTAAAAATGCAGTAGATGAAGATGTAATAAAGTCTTTAAGTAGTAAAGAAGTTAATCAAAATGTACTTTTAGAAGCAGTAAAAGCACGATTAAAAATAGTAAGTGAACAATGTGAACAGAAAATTTTGATTTGTTCACACACTTTGTTCACGTAATAAACGTGATAACAAAAGGGTTTAAAAGCTAGTGTGAACAAAAAAATATATATAATATATATTTATATAAATAGGCATATACGTATATACG
>JAEZKY010000366.1 GCA_023435985.1 Bacillota bacterium
CTTCTACAGCGATTATGTATGAAAGTACATCTCCGCCTGCTCCTCCAACTTCCTTAGAAAATGGGATACCCATCATTCCAATCTTTGCCATCTTTTTAACATTTTCCATAGGGAATCTTTCTGTTTCGTCGATTTCTGCAGCTATTGGTTTAACTTCATTTACTGCGAATTCTCTAACCATTTGTTGTACTAATTCTTGTTCTCTAGTTAATTGGAAATTCATTAAATTACCCTCCTTGTTAATTAAACCTATTTGATAACAACTATATATAAATCTTTAATAGATTTTTAACTTAATCTTTAAAAATTATTTATTTTTGAAATTCTTTTCTGCTCTTCTTTCTAAGAATGCAGTCATTCCCTCTGTTTGATCTTCAGTTGCAAAACACTTACCAAAGTCTTCTGCTTCTATTAGGATAGCAGCATCTATATCAACCTGCATTCCTCTATCTATAGCATCTTTGCAATATGCAACTGCTTTTGGAGCATTAGCTGCAATTTTATTTGCCATAGACTTTGCTTCATCCATTAAACTTTCTAATGGTACTATCTTGTTTACTAAACCTATTCTGTAAGCTTCTTCTGCCTTTATTAAATCACAAGTATAGATTAATTCTTTGGCCTTTCCAGGTCCTACAATTCTTGCTAATCTTTGAGTTCCACCAAATCCAGGTGTTATTCCAAGTCCTGCTTCTGGTTGACCAAATTTAGCCTTTTCTGAAGCTATTCGTATGTCACATGACATAGCAAGCTCACATCCGCCGCCAAGAGCAAATCCTGACACAGCTGCAATAACTGGCTTATCCAATTTTTCTAATCTTCTGAAAACATTGTTTCCTAAGATTCCAAATTCTTTACCTTGTTCTTCATTAAGATCCTTCATTTCTGCAATGTCCGCTCCAGCTACAAAGGATTTTTCACCAGCACCAGTTAATACAACTGCGTATACATTGCTGTCTTTCTCTAAATCTTCTAAAACAGCATCCAAATCTTTTAGAGTCTCTGAATTTAATGCATTTAATGCTTTTGGCCTATTGATTGTAACAATAGCTAAATGTCCTTCCTTCTCAAGAATCACATTTTTTAATTCCATGTTAAGGTCCTCCTTCAAACTTGCTTACTTATTTTTTTAATTTTCATACTATTTTTGATATTTTTAAATCCATTTGTTATATTATTAACAAATGAATCAAAAAAAATTTTAAAGCAACCACGCCTTAATTAAAATTATAATACGTCGTTAAATTATTTGCAATAAAATATTATGTTTTAATACAAGTTTTTACTCTTAATAACGTGAAAAAATTAATAATTCAATAATTGTTCAGTATTTTGCGTGTAAAACAAAATATGTTTGCTAAATGTCAAACGCATTCAGCAAACATACTGGCATTCTGTGTCACAAGAATATTAATTTATTATTTTATATCGCTCTTGTATTAAAACACAATATTATTAATTTAAATTATCACTTTCATTCAATAAATAAATTAAAGTTAGCAAACTTTCACTTAAATGAACATTTTCTACCTTTACATAGTCTGGAACAATTAAATCAACAGGTGCAAAATTCCAGATTCCTCTTATGCCGCCCTTTATTAATTCATCAGCAACTGTTTGCGCATTCTTTCTTGGGACACAAATTATTCCTATATCAATTCTGCGTGAATTTAAGACAGATGACATTTCATCTATATCCATAATTTCAACATTTCTAATCTTCATTCCTATAAGCTTAGGATTAGCATCAAATATAGCCGTTATTTTAAAACCTAAATTTTCAAATCTCGAATAATTTGAAACTGCTTGCCCTATATTACCTGCACCAATCAATGCTGCTTCATATCCCCTATTCAATCCTAAAATAGAACTAACTTCATTATATAGATCCTTGACATTATATCCATACCCCTGCTGGCCAAAATCACCGAAGCAATTTAAATCTTGGCGAATTTGTGACGCAGTAAATCCTATTTTTTCACCTAATTCTTTTGAAGAAATTCTATCTACATCATTTCTCATAAGCTCTTCAAGATATCTATAATATTTTGGCAATCTTTTAATAACTGCCATAGATATATTTTTATTTTTCTCCATATTACTTTACTCCTACCTAAATAATTTTTTAACTATATAAATCAGTTCATACAATTAATGTTACCTACTAACACAACTATAATTAATCTATTTTTTAACAATATGCAACTGATATTCCTATCTCTTAATTTAACTAACTATTATGATTCTACCATACTTCTCTAATTTTATGTCAAGGTTAATTTAATTATTTATAAAATTTATAGACTATTTCTAAAAACGTACTTAAATAGCCTATAATTATAAGTAAATCTTAATTTAATTAATCATTCCGTTATATGTTCAAAACCCTGATTAAATATTCCCTTTATATGTTCATCATCTAATGAATAATATACAACTTTACCTGCTCTTTTAAATTTTACAAGCCTTGCCGCCTTTAATGTCCTTAATTGGTGGGATACTGCAGATTGACTTACTCCTAAAACTGCTGCTAAATCACATACACACATATCTGCCTCAAATAAAGCACATAATATTTTAACTCTTGTCGAATCTCCAAAAGTTTTAAATAATTCTGCTAAATCATATAAAACTTCATCTTTTGGCAACAAATCTTTAACTTTTGATACCACATCTTCATGTATAATATTGCAATTGCAGCTTTCAATAATTTCTTCATTATTAGCCATTATTATCCTCCCTAAGGGCATGAACACGTGTCCATATATTTATTGAATTATATTACGATTATTAAATTTATGCAACATTTATTTCATAAAAGCCCTCACTTATATATAAAATAACAAAAAATATCTCAAAATAAAATCAGATTATTATTTTGAGATATCCTTCAATGTCTATCCTCTAAATTGCTTTACTCACCTTATTATCATTAATGAAAACATTATTTAAAATCATATTTAACACACTATCACAAACATAATATGAAAATGTTAAATCATTCTTATAATCTATTATTCCATCATACTGTCTCTGTAATTGAACTATAAATTCCTTCATATTACTTGGATCGATATTAGTGTTTATAATCCTTGCATGCTTGAAATTTTTAGCTAACTTAGCTAATTTATTTTCATATACCATATGCTGTCTAACTGCACTAGTACTTTTAAATTCCCATCTATAATAATGCGGTGCGCAAAAAAAATCACATAAAAAGTGACATATTACTCCAAGTTCTTCACTAAACTTTCCAATACTCATATTATAATAAATATCTTCCAAGGTTAATCCAGATAGATATATAATTTTCTCAACCACCATGTCTATACTTTCATCAAAGTAATGCTTCATGAATTTATATTTAGGTACACAATCAGGTTTCACGCACCCCCATATGAACCTTTTATTATTAACTAAATAAATACTTTTTGTGTTAGCACCTTTGATAATATTCTCCGCCATGACTTTATGAGTATTAATCATCAAAGCTTAATCACATCCTCTACATTTCACTTTATATAATTCTATACATATGTTTATTTTCTATATATTATTTCTTCAATATAATTCAAATTTAATTCGTACCCTTATGATAATACTCCAAGTACAAATTTACAATAGTTAATTGAAGATTTTATTCAAGTATTATCTGCTCAAAGAACCAATTTTATCAATAAAAATTTCTTAATTATAGGCAGATTAACAAAATACAATTAAGCTGTTTCAAAATAGCTAATATATCTTGAAACAGCTCATTTATTATAGGAACTTATTAAATTGCTCTTCTTCGTTGAGTTTATTTAACAGATGCTTTATTTCTTGATCCTTATTTTTATCCATTACTAGTATCACATCTCCAGCATCTACTACAACTAAATCCTTAATTCCAAATCCAATTATTAAATTTTTATCACCAAAAATAGAGCAATTCTCACAATCATCAACATAAACATTTTTAGATATACTATTATTCCTATAAGTGTCTAACAATCTACTTAAAGCTCCAAAGCTTCCCATGTCATCCCAATTGAAATCACATTTTATGACATATGCTTTTCTTGTTCTCTGCATAACTCCAAAATCAATTGATATTCCATCTATAAGCTCATATTGTACTTTAACTACCTCATCTTCTTTTTCTTCTCCTAAGTTTTTATATATTTCCATTAATGATTTATGCAATTTAGGTAGATATTTTTCTATTTCTCTCAAAATAACATCTGCTCTAAATATGAACATTCCAGAATTCCATAAATAAGTTCCTTTTAATATAAAATCCTTAGCGACCTCTGAATTTGGCTTTTCTGTGAATCTAGCAATCTTATAAGTTTGTATATTTCCATTTGTCCTCTCTCCCATTTCTATATAACCATAGCCAGTTTCTGGTCTACTTGGCTCAATTCCAAGTGTAACAATGCATCTTCTCTTATTTGCCATCTCAATTGCTTGAGATAACGTATCTATATAATTCTTTTCACCTTGAATATAATGATCTGATGGCAATACAACCATAACTGCATTGGCATCTTGTTTTAATAACTTCACTGCTGATAAACCAATGCAGGTAGCAGTCCCTTCTTAGACGATACGTGTCTTTTTCTAAAACACTTCTTTATAATTTCAGTATTTATGCTTAATTATTTATAAAATTTATAATAGATTGTTATTTTTTTTTCTTTAATGTCATTAAATTCATCGATAATAATTTTATCCACTAAAGTTTCTACTAAGATCCTATCAATTGTTTTTCCTTCTAATAGATTATCTATTTCTATTTTATATTCTTTCAACAAGTCATTATTAACATTATCTTTCTTAAGCATATTTACTAATTGATTTTTTCTTTCTATAAGTTTATATTGTTTTTCTTGAACATCTCGAAGCATAGAATCGAAATTTCTTTGATTTATAACTCCTTCTAACTTATCTTCATATATTTTTTTAAATTTACCATCAAGAGCATTTAATTCTTTTTCTACAGACTTTAACTCATTCTCAAAATCATTTTCTATTTTTATATTGTTGAATCTATAATGCACCTTATTTTTATCTATTTTTTCATCTATCATAGTCTTTATTTCATTTGAAATAATCTCTATTAATCTTGTTTCTTTAACACTGTGCGGAGAACACCTTTTAGCACCTTGCTGACTATTTGCACACTTATATCCATCGTACTTTTTTCTATAAGCCATACTCCCTCCACATTTTCCACACTTAAGAACGCCAGAAAAAGCATGTACAACTCCATTCTTATATCTGTAGTTACTATTAGAACGATCTTTCATCATTTGTTGAGTTCTTTCAAAAACATTTTTAGAAATTATACCTTCAAATTCTCCTCCATATATACACTGTTCAGTAGGCATTATATTAATTTTTTTTACCTTATAACTTACCTTCTTATACCTTCCTTGAACCATATATCCTCCATATTTAGGATTTCTCAATATACTGATAATCGTATTATTACTCCACTTCCCAAATTTTTTCCTAGCAAAATTTTTGATTCTATTAGAAGGTGGTTCAATTCCTTGTTTATTTAGGTAACTTGCTATTTTTCCAGATCCCCATCCTGACAAATATAATGTAAAAATTTCTTTCACAATTAGAGTACTTTCATCTTCAGCCGAAATTAATTTTATGTTTTTTTGACTTCCCTCATAAACTTCTTGAAATTTGTAACCATATGGCGGTTTGCTAGCAATGCTACTTCCTCTTTCCATTCTTGTTAATAATGCAGATCTAACTTTCCTACTACAATCCTTTATATACATTTCATTTAAAATATTTTTAAAAGGTATAATGTCATTATCAAACTCTGACTCAGTATCCACATTATCTAAAACAGATATAAATCTAATATTATTTACTTTAAAATAATCCTCTAAATAGTATCCCGCAAGAATATAATTTCTTGAAAACCTTGATAAATCTCTAGTAACTACCATATTTATTTTTTTACTTTCTATATCAGCTTTCATTCTGATAAAAGATTCTCTGTCAAAGGAAGATCCTGATATCCCCGCATCTTCATAAACACCAATTAAATTGTATATTGCATTTCCATCTTCTTTTGATTTATTTAGTATCCACTTTTTTAAATTTTCAACTTGTACAGGAATAGATTCGCTTTGCTCTTTTTTATCTGTAGAAACTCTTGCATAAATTGCTATGTTCCATATTTTATTCATTTTTTTCATCCACCTCACCATTAGTGCTTGTGGATGGATAGTATTCCACATTATTATACCACTCTTTACTATCTTGCTTAACCTTTTGAATTATCTCTTCAATTTTATTTTCTAATAATAATTCAAACAATTTAGAAAAATCTTCATTCCCATATACTATTTCTATATTATCTTTCATATATCTACCCTTAATCTGTAATTGATATATTATAATTTTATTAAATTATTTCTCTTTAATTACAACTAGAGGTATCGATTTAATATATCTAGTTAACATCTCCAAATAATTTTTATTTTATTGTCTTGATATATAATAATCCAATTTTATTTTTTTACCTTAATATCTTATTCTTTATTTTAGTAATTACTGAAATGCAAGATTGTATCTTCTTTAAAATATAATCCTGCATCCCTTGGTAATATCATCCACCATGATCCTTTTCCACTGATGTGTATTATTCTTCTGAAATAAGCTTATGAATAAATAATTTCTTCAACATTGCAAGTTACATACTGTAACTAATCAATTCTTTATTCAATTTTCAAAGAACTATTAACTTGATTTAATGGCATAATAATGTATTAATTATTAGATAAATTTTTAGAAGGTATTAAGCCTAGCAATTAGAAAAGGGGATAAGACTTATTCTACCTTAGTCACCTAAATTACAGTTATTTTAAAATTAAAAATCATATTCATTATGACAGTCTGTATCATGCCCTTTAGTTCATTGTCAATAACCATGTAAATATTTCCATAATCATCCCGTATTGGACACAAACTCAACTTTGATATGTCCCCATAATAAAAACTCAAAAACTTTTCAATGGCATTCTCGTCACCATTCGCAGTAGCTACAATTACATTAAATGGTAAATGTTTATTTTTCTTCATTGTCTAATTCCTCCTTATACAGTTTTTTGATTTCTTTTAATGCACTTGTCCTATGCCGATCATAAGTTTACCGATTTCTGAATCAGACATATCCATAAAATATAACAGCAGAATTATATTTAGTTTTTTCTCTGGTAAAACTTCAAGAGCTTTGCTTAACTGTTCGTCCGATACTTCTATCTTCATTCCCATAACATTGAAAGCTGTATAATTGCTAAAGTAATCCTCCAAAGTACCAAAATGATTAAACTCCAATTCCGACAAATCGGAGAATAAAAGTTTATCTCTCCAACCCCTGGAAATATATTTATAGTACTTCTTGTTCACACTTTATAACTTTCTTTGTAAGACAATCAAATTGAGCTTCTATTTCCTTCTCAAGAGAAGATGATTGCATGGCTTCACACCCTTCTCATCACGGAGTAATTGAGGTTTTCTCCTTTCCCCTTTTCACACCATAACATCCAATAAAAGTAACATTTGTTGCATTTCCTAAAAAACTTTTTTAAAAAGTTTTGAAAGCAGAAAAGCATATAATCAGACGCTTCTATCTGTTTACATGCTTTTGCTTCAATCATTACTTATTTCTGCATAAAGTATAATTTTATTAATAAACAATGAATTTCAATATCAATTACTTTTTTATAAACTACTATAGCTAAGTATACATAAAAGTTCTTCAATTGATCTTTTCTTTGTTTTAATATACTTTTATTTAGAAACTACATATCTGTCTCTTTTCTGCGATATTTAGTTGCAAACACTATGTGACATTCACAACTACATCCACTCATTTACTAAACCATCACTATCCACTTTTATCAACATATTCTTTAATATTCTCATTGATGTCAACCTCAAATGCACATTTTTAAAATGAGGTTTTTATTTGCACTCAATCGAATAAATTATTCATCAAATGGATAATTTATTCTTGTATATTAAGTAACTCTATCGTTTCCTATTACTTTCTCCATGAATATCCACAATTATAGAAAAAGGTTCATTTCCAATATCAGGAAAATATATATCAAGATTTCGAGCTGATGAACCACTTGCATAAGCTACATCTGTCCACTTCTTAGTAATACCTTGAGTATTGGCTGGTAGCTGTTTTCTAAAACCACCATGTGCATCTTGTATACTAATTATTACTTTCTGTGTTATCTTGCTTGCTATTAAAGCTTGAATTTGTTATAGCACTTGTCGATGTACTTTTATTCCCACATCCTATTAATGTTGTACAAGTAACTCCTAAAACTAAAATTATTGTTAAAATTCTTTATTTTCTCCTTATCTATTAATTAACTATAATAGAATCAAAATACAAATAAGTAACAGGTGAAATATCCATCTATTACTTATTTATATTTTTAATATTACTTTTCAGAGACATATTTGTTCTTTATTTTAATCCTAAAGTGTCTTACTAAATATCAAGAGCTGCATGGTATCCTTGATATACTGCAGTTGTTATAGTAGATGGACGTACACAATCTCCAATTTCTCTAACCCAAGGTGCACAGTCAATTAATTCATCTACTTCTTTTCTTCTTGCTCTTTGTCCAAGTGCACAGATTACCGAAGTACCTGGTACAAGATGTTCTTCACCATTTACATCAGAACATAAAATACCTTCTTCTGTTACTTTTAATCCTCTATATTCGGTATGAACTTGAATACCATTCTTTTCAATTTCCGCTAATAAAATTGGGCGATGTCTTATATTTGCATCTGGAGCAAGTTCAGACCTCATTTCTACTAAATGTACCGTCTTTCCTTCTTGTGCAAGGTGTATAGCTGCTTCACAACCTGCAAGACCTCCTCCAAGAACTACGACTTCATTACCAACTTTGTCCTTTTCTAAATAATAGTCATTAACAACTACTACATTATCTCCGTCTAAACCTGGAATTGGTGGAACAAGCGGTTCCGATCCAACTGCTATAATTAATGCATCAACATTTTCTTTCTCAACATATTCTTTTGTAACAGTTGTATTTAATCTTATTTCAACACCAGCATCTTCTGCTAACTTTCCAAGTGTAGCCCCTAGTTCATACATTTCATATTTAAATGGAAGTGCTTGCTCTCCCTTAAGTATTCCACCTAATTCATTAGATTTTTCACAAAGGATTACTTTATGTCCACGTTTTGCAGCAGTTATTGCAGCTTCGAGTCCTCCTGGTCCACCACCTGCTACTAAAACTTTACGCGAAACAGCTACTGGAATAATTTCTGTTCCTCCAAGTTCTCGTCCAATTAATGGGTTAACTGTACAACGTCTTGTAGATGTAGCAGCACGCTCAGCCATGCATGTGAAGCATCTTAAACATTTTACAATGTCCTTATCTCGGTTACTCATAACCTTTTGTGGTAATTCATGGTCAGCTAAAAGTGCACGTGCCATTTCAACAACATCTGCCTTTCCACTAGCTATAATTTCTTCCATCATCTCTGGATCATTTAAGCCACCAAGTGTTGCAACTGGAACACTTACATGTTTTTTAATCTCTGCTGCAAGATAAACATTTGATCCATGCGGTAAAAACATAGAAGGATGTGTTAAGCCAAATCCTCTTTGGTAAGTTCCTGCAGATACATGGAGCAAATCCACTCTTGATTCTATTAATTTAGCAATTTCAACACCTTCTGCAAGATCGTATCCACCTTCAAATAATTCAGAACCACTAAATCTAAATTCTATTGGGAATCCAGGTCCAACAGCTTTACGTACACTATCAAGAACTTCTTGTGCAAAACGCACTCTGTTTTCTAAAGATCCACCGTATTTATCTGTTCTTTTATTAAAATAAGGTGATAAGAATTGATTAATTAACCATCCATGCCCACCGTGAATCATAACCATTTCAAATCCTGCTCTTTTAGCAAGTGCAGCAGTATCTCCATAAGCTTTTACTATATCATCTATTAATTCTTGAGTAAGTTCTTTTACTTCACGACCATCTGGACGAACTCCAACACTTGGACCCCATTGAGCTAGTCCATCTTTTTTATTCTTATCAGTTAAATAAGTTCCAGCATACTGTCCTGAATGGGATAATTCTACGCTGGCAATAGCTCCATGACGGCGGATAGCATCTGCTGTATAAGTAAAACTTGCAAGTGAACCTACTGTTTGTAAGTCTAAATGATACATATGTGAAGCTTCTGTTTTTGGATGAACCACTACTTCACTTACAGTAACTGAACCTGCTCCACCCTTAGCTCTTAATTCATAAAAAGCTGTTGATGCAGGCCCAATAGTACAGTCAGCTGTAATATCTGTTCCTCCCATAGGAGCAGAAAACATTCTATTTCTAAAAGTTACATTTCCGATTTTAATTGGTTTACATAGGTTGGGATATTTTCTTTCCATAATTCTATTCTCCTTAATTTATCAAATATTAAATTTTTTCAATTATAACTGATACAATCGCTTAAATTTAAATCACATCTTTGTTAATAAATCTACCTTTTATGATCTAATTTATTGTCTAACAATTAACACGCAATTGTTTACATATTTATTTACTTATTAGCCGCAATCTCTTTCTTATGCATATAACGATATACAAATGTTAATCCAAAACCTATAACACAAAGAATTGCAGCGATTAAAAATGCTCTTTGATAGCTATGATCAGCAGCATATACATTTTTCATTACTGTTGGTCCAAAATAACCTGATATTGCAAAACCAATGAACATTATTCCATAATTAACACTATTGTGCTTAGTACCAAACTGATCTGCAACAAACCCTGGTAAGACACTCATAAATGCTCCAAAAGATAACCCAACAATTATTATTCCTGTATAGAATTTCATTACATCTCCTTGCCCTGAAAAATACAAACATGTAAGTCCAATAACAGCAAGAATAAAACCAGCAGAAAGTGTATTATTTCTACCTATTTTATCTGAAAGATATCCTGCAATTATACGGCCGCCAGTACTAAATAATGCTAAAACCGAAACTACAGTAGTTGCAGCAGTAACTGACATTCCAATCATACCTTGTGCTAAAGGAGACGTCATAGAAGAACACATTAACCCATAAAAAGCACCACATAAAAATACTAACATCATTACATAAAAAATAGGTGTTGCAATCATTTCTTTCCAATTCTTATCATTTTGATTTAACTTGTTCCCTTGAGAAACTGGTGGTGTCCAACCTTCTGGAACAAATCCCGCTGGGCATTTATCAATTAAGAATGAGCATCCACATACAATAATTAGGAATGTAGTACCTATTATCTTAAATGCTGCGGTTACTCCAAAATTATTTATTAATATATTTGCAACTGGTGATACTATGACTGTACTAAAACCATAGCATGCAGTTGTAATGCCTCCAACAAATCCACGTTTATCCGGGAAAAATTTAATTGAATTATTGATCGTACATCCGTAAACCATTCCAATACCAAGACCAGTCAGAATGCCATAACCTATTACTAACACTCCTAATCCATTGGCAAAACCTGATAAAATCATACCTCCGCCAAAGAGTATTCCTCCAAAAAAGATAACTTTTTTTGGTCCAAAAGCATCATTAATTCTTCCACCTGTAATCATAGTAATGGGTCCGACTGAATTAGTTACGGTGAAAACGATTGCTAAAGTACCCGCAGTTAAAGCAGCACCAGTAACTTGGCTCAAGTAACTTGCCATAGGAGCTGCAAATACACTCCAAGCATACATTGAACCAATGCATAAGTTGATAAAACAGCTTGCGATTAAAATAATCCATCTTTTTTTTGTTAGTTCCATAAAAAATCCCCCTTATTCATTTTTTGTTAATATTATCACAATTACATGTTAATATTATCACAAACAAATGAACATGTAAATATGAATATATAAATATTTATATGTTTGTTGATATATATTTTATTTTATATATTGTTTTCAATATATTTTATGAGATATACTTACTTATACATATCTATTTACCATACATTCATGTACTACATTTCATGCAATTTGTCATACTTTAATGCGCGATTGTAATTTAAGAAAACCATGTTATAATAAGTAAATGTCAAGGAAAGAGGTGTGTTTATGAGAACACTTAAATATGCAATTTTAGGGTTATTAAGTCGAAAGCCTATGACAGGTTATGATATAGGAAAAGAATTTAATTTTCAGTTAGCCGAATTTTGGAGTGCAAAGCATAGTCAAATATATCCTGAATTAAAAAAATTAGTGGATGAAAAACTTATAATTTATGATGTAGAGATTAGTGGTGATGTTTTAGAAAAGAAAG
>JAEZKY010000009.1 GCA_023435985.1 Bacillota bacterium
ACTAGTGCACAAGTAACATGGACATCAAGTGATTCTTCAGTAGCTACAGTTGATTCAAATGGTAATGTAACAGCTATGGGAGCTGGAGCAGCAACAATAACAGCTACTACAACTGATGGAAGTAATTTAAGTGCATCATGTACTGTAAATGTAACTGCAAATAGCGGAGGAACTACCACAGGAGCAAGTGCCATAGTTAATATTGCATATGCAAAAGGCGATAATACTAATAATGCTGGCGGTGATGTTTCGATTATATTTAATGGAGTGCCAGATACTACATTAAGTGTAGTAAAAACAGCCAGTGTGAAATCTGTATGGGTGGGTGATACTTTTACGTACACTATAGTAGTTACTAATACAGGTTCAAAAACAGCAAAATCAGTAGTAATAAATGATAGTGCTCCAAATCATATTCAATTTATGCCTAGTGGAATAACAACTACTCAAGGTACAGTTGATCCAAGTTCAAGTGCTTCAAAAATAGTAGTTAATGTTGGTGATATTCCACCTTCAGGAACAGTTACAATTACTGTGCCTGCGACAGTAGTACTCTAGGTATATGAATTTGGTTGAAGTAAGATAAAATTAAATAAAGTTTATACTAGGACACTTGCAGAAATGTGAGTGTCTTTTAATATTGCTATGCATTAAAAATATTTAGAGTAAAAAGGTTAAATAGAAAAATCAATAAATTGGTAGTAATAGAGGTAGATTGAGTATAAATATTTAATATATCCATTTTTTTGAATTTATAGTTTACAAATTAATGAGAATATTGGTATATAAATTATATATAGCTATATAATGTGTTAACACCATGAAGGTACTTTTTTCTAGCAAATTTTTATGTATAGAAAATTATAAAAAGACTATAAGAAAATTATAGAAGGACTATAAGAAATAGACAATTGAGAGTTTTATAATAATATTAAGAGCTAAAGATAAAACACTGTTAACAAAGCATGCATTAAATACGAATGACAAATGAGATTAAATTTTTAATATTGCAATATTATAAGTAAAAATAATAAATTAAATAATTAGCTAGCTATTGTATTTTAAGTTATATGATACAAGGAGGCACAAATTAATGGATAATAATATAACAACTAATAATTTAAATATTACAGCTACACCGGTTGATGGAGAGAATTATGTACATCTTGAATGGACAGATCTTGGAGCTGGATATACTTATACAGTGTATTCAAAAGGTGAAAGTGAGGAAGTTTATCAAAGTATTCCTTCAAAAACCAACATAAAGGTATTAAATATTTATCCTAATGTAGGTAATAATCTAAAAGGATGGATTGAAACTAATGGATACGGAAAAGGATTAATTTCAGTTGATGAAGTTACCCTTCCTAATTTTAATACCAATCCAACATCATATATGAAAGATTCAAATGGTAATTGGAAATATGATGTGATTTATTTTGGAGCATATGATTCTAATAATAGTATAGATATATCTACAACAGCAAAAGATTTAGTAGAAACATACATTAAATCTGGTTATGGTGTATTATTTGGACATGATACGCTTTGTTATACTAATTTTAAGCTTCTTGCAAGTTATGTGAATATTAATACTAATATTACTGGTTTTTATGGAAATACAACAGTAAATGTTGCTAAAGAAGGTCTTCTTACTAATTATCCATGGTCGGTAGGAAGCATTGGAACCCAATTAACAGTTCCGTTAAGCCATAGTAATACACAATTTGCAATGGGTGATATATGGATGAAATATACTTCAAATAGTATTTCAAGTGTTACTGAAGTTACAAATTTAGACGGTAAAACAGGAACTAATAACTTTTATTTAACAACTTGGAATAACTGTGCAATGATTCAAACAGGTCATTCAAATGGCGCAGCAACACCAGATGAGCAAAAGTTACTTGCAAATACATTATTCTATTTAGCCCAATTAACCAGCAATACTTCTTGTGATGATCACAAAGGTCAAGATTTAACAGCGCCAGATAAAGTAATTGTTAGTGGAGCATCAAATGATGATAAAAACATAGATATAACTTATTCTAAGCCTAATGATAATGGAACAAAGTATGATTACTATGTAAAAGCTACAAATGGAGATGCAGCTAATGATATGACTTCTAACACAGTTTCAGCTATAAATACTTCAGGGATTGCTGGATATTCATATGTTGTAGATAATATAGAAAATACAGAACCAGATAATAAGGTTATTACTACAGATTTATCCATATCAGCACCATTATCAGGATTAGATTTATTTAAACCTATATATGTTCATATTAAAGCTATAGATAATGCAGGAAATGCTTCAGAAACTACTCATTATGAATATAAATATATAACTAGCTTAAATTTAGATAAGTCATCATTGGATTTAAATACTGGAGATACAGAAAAATTAACGGCTACAACAACACCAGCAGGGATGCAGGTAACATGGACATCAAGTGATCCTTCAGTAGCTACTGTAGATTCAAATGGAAATGTAACTGGAGTGAAAGAAGGACAAGCAACAATAACAGTAAATACAGTACAAGGAAATTTAAGCGCAGCATGTATAGTAAATGTAATAGAAAAGCCAGCACAACTAGTTAATACAGCTTATGCAAAAGGTGATAACACTAATGTTGCCAGTGGTGATGTTGAAACAATATTCAATGGATTGCCAGAAACTACATTAAGTGTTGTAAAAATATCAGATGCAAAGATATCATGTGTAGGTGATAAATTTACTTATACTATTGTAGTTACTAATACAGGGTCAAAAACAGCTGAAAAAGTAGTAATCAAAGATAATGCGCCTAAGCATGTTAAGTTTATTACTAGTGAAATAACAACTACTCAAGGTACAGTAGATCCAAGTTCAACATCTTCAAATATTGTAGTTAATGTTGGAGACATTCCTCCTTCAGGAACAGTTACAATTATGATACCAGCAACTGTGATTATTTAAGCATAATGGTTATTTTGGACACTTGCAGAAATGCAAGTGTCTTTATATTGTGACACAACAGAAAAATTATAGGCAATAGATTAGTACCATTAAAAGGTGTTTTTACCTATTTCATGGAAAAATATAAATTTTAAAAGATAATAAACTGTAAAAATTTACTAAAATTCTTAGATATGAAAGAATTTGTATTACGATTATTGTTTGATTTTAAAAATTATAGAACTAAAATAATTATATGGATGCGCATTCATTTATTATTAAATTAAGAAGGGAAATGATAAATGAAAAAATATTTAAAAAATTTTAGTATAATGCTTATAATGGCTTTTACTATTATGTTTGGAAATTTTGTTAATGCTTTTGCAGATGATACTAATGCAAATTGGAACACATATGATGATGATAATTCTATTTTCATGTATGACAATCTTGTGGATTGGCATAATGGTGACACAGCAAACTTTTTGAATGGTGGGACTCATAACTCAAAAGATTATACAAAAAAGTCTTCAGTAAAATTTAATTTTATTGGAACTCAATTTAGGTTAAAAGTTCAATGTTATATTAATGGGAGAAATTATATATAGATGGAAAGTTAGTTAATAATTTTTCGGCACCACAAACATTAATAAATGGTCATGTTCAATATTATGAAAGTCCAGAATTAAAATATGGAGAACATTCAGTTTCAATAGAAAAGGGTGAGCCATATAATGATGGATTCATTATGTTTGATCAAGTTGATATAAATGGGAAATTATTGCCATATAAAGAATCAATAACATTAGACAAATCATCAATGGACCTAAATGCTGGTGATTCAGGACAATTAACAGCAATAGTGTCAACAACAACTAGTGCACAAGTAACATGGACATCAAGTGATTCTTCAGTAG
>JAEZKY010000025.1 GCA_023435985.1 Bacillota bacterium
CCTCTAAGCTTGCAGATGTAGGTGCCAAAATAGTAACTAGAAGTCCTATAGGCTCTCCACCTGATGAAGCAATATCATTACAATTTATATGTACAGCCAATTTTCCGACATTTTCGCTTGCTCCAGTTATTGGATCTGTAGAAAATATCCCTTCATATTCTCCAAAATCAATTATTGTGCAATCTTCTCCGACATCATTTCTGACCTTTACTTCATTTCTTTTAATTGTTTTATTATTTAATATGATATTTCTTAAATCATCGAAATCTAATTTTCCTTCCTTCATTATAAAAAAATCTCCTTTTAATTATATTTTATGAACTTTTTATTTACTAATTTCATATTAATGAATAAGATGAGAATTTTATGAGAGGTGTTTTATACATTGAAATATATAGGACCATTTTTTAGGATGAATAGTCTTTCCCAACAAGAAATCAGTGGTCAGCTATTTCACTTATCAAAAGAATCCATAAAAACTTTAGTATTGAACTCTAAATGTGGTCTTTTGGCACAACTTAGAACTTCAAAAAAATCTTCTATAGATGATATTAGCATATTAAATAATTTTTCTCCACTATTGTGCATATATAGAAAAGCTTCCCCTGTATTTATTCACAGTAAAAGCTCTCATGGTTTTGATGAATCCAGTTTTAAAAAGGAAATAAACCCTTCTACAAATGCTTTTATGACATTATCCTTACTTGAATTAAGTGAATATTATTCACATTTTAATGATGGCAAAAGAAATATATCCTCCCTTGAAAAACCATTTAGATACCTTGCAAAAGAGCAATTGCAATTTTACTCTGAAAATTTGCGAAACAATGAGGGATTATTTGTTAGTAAAAAAAATATGTCTGATGGAAATTCAAAAGGTTTTTCTTTAGTAGATAAAGATGATAAATTTAAATTTTCAGATCAAGCGTTTATGATGGATAGTTACTTGTTATACTCCAACTATGATCAATCCAACACTGACAGTGAAGAATATGCTAAATTTTCCCACGAAATTTTGGATATGTTTAAAAATTATAAAACTGTCTTATATGATTTGTCTTTCAATGAAGGGGTGGAAATTTTTCTTGCATTAAATATATTTTATAAATATTCTTCTGATGATGATGCAAAAAAACTTATTCTAGATCTAGGTGACTTTTTAATAAGCAAATTCCAAGACAAAGATTATTACTCAGATTCAATAGATAATTGTTCATTGTTTGCTATATGCTTAATGGAAGCTTATAAACATACAGAAATCATTTCTTTTAAAGATGCTGCTAAGGAAATAGTTGACAAATTAATTAACCTATATGATATTGATAAAAATGTATTTGTTAAACTTTCTGATAAAAAAGACTCTAAATATTCATGTTTAGAAGTTACTTTTTATCTTCTTTGTTTAATTATGTATTCTCTTCAAGAAGATAAATCTACTGAATTGAGGCCAATAATCTCAGGGGTGTACAGAAAATTCTTTATAAATGGTGGTCTCTTAACAAGCTGGCCTGAAGCGCCAACTTTAGATGAAGTTGAACGATATAAAAAATTGAGCTTACATTCTGCTGATATGCTTGATGAAACATATTTTAGAATGCCTGTATTGCCAACTCCAAAGAGTGCAGGTTTAGCCTCTGTATTTGTAAAAAGTTTAGATTATTCAAAACGAAAGGATTCTTTAAATACCAAAAGAACTTCTTTTGATAGTAATAGAAATATGTTTGCTTTCTTTTTGATTATCTATTTATTTAAAGACATGATTGAAGATTTCATGGAATTTGATTTACCTATGGATTCAGAAAAAATAGCAAAATCCCCAAATATTAGTAAATCTCAAGATACATGTTATAACTATTCTATTGTTAAAAATTCAACTGCTGATAATTTAAATGCAAAATCACATTTAGATGATACTAATATATACTATTCAACTATTAACGCTCAATTAACTAAAGAGTGCCTTAATTCAGAAGACTCTAAAACTAAAGGCTTGTTGCCTTCAAAGAAAATTAGTAATATGCCCGTATTAAGCAAAGATAGTATTACAAAAGTTAAATTTTCTCCTCCTCAAACTCATAAAAAGAATAAAAAGAATAAAATTCATCATTCTAAGAAAAAGAAAAGTTAGTTTTAAAATGAAACTAAAATGTAGATATCTGGTGAAGTACGCATATTCAAAGACAATAACTTATCTTTGAATATGCGTTTAACATGAATATAGGTTCAATATTATTTCAATCAGTTAATTGTTTCAAAATCTATATTTCCATTTCCATCTAATTTTAATTGTGATATTTTATCCGAGATAGCTATATTCTCATTATAAAATACTAGTGGAAGTATATTGTAATTCTGAAATATACTTTCTTCTAAATTTGAATAGTCACTTTCTGATCTACTTGCTGTGCATTTTCCTAAAAGTTCATCCTGCCCCTCCGTTAAGTATGATTTTAAATCCGAATAAAAATTTAATTTATTAAGTACATTAGCTTCTTCATTGACTAAAATCATATCATATCTTTTTCTTAATTCCTCATCTTCAAATTCTTCTTTTACCGGACTATATTTTATGGTTATATTTGTATTATCTTTAAACCATTCCTGAATAATTCTACATAAATTTCTATTTTCATTAGTATCTTCACATAATATTGTTAAAACTTGAGGTTCACTCCATTCACCTTCTTTATTGCTGCCAACCTTTCTTGCCTGCAATTTAGTTAAGTTTTGCTTATCTTCCCTAAAATAACTACCTTCTGCAAGTTCAAACTCATTACTATTAGAATTTTGATACTCCTCAAGAGCTTTACATACATTATTATAAATTTCCCTTCTCCCTTGAAGAGGTGTAGAATCATTCTTATCATTAATAACTAAATATGTTGCCTGCATTTCTGGTACTGTTATTATTTTTTTCTGCTCAGCTAATTTATTAATCTCGCTTTCTGGAGGATTTATTACAATGTCTCTTTCTTTTACTTCATATGATGCCATAGACGCTTCCACGCTCTCATCACTTACTATATTAATATTTGATATACTGCTGGCTTCATCACTTTTATTATTCTTTGTTAATTCCAGCTTACCATCGCTTATAGAATCAATACTATACTCTCCTGAATAAACTAATTTATCATAGTTACTTTTTATATTGCGCCACATTACAAGATACTTTCGCAATCTATATTGAGGTTTAGTTAATTCATTTAAAAAGTTATCATCCTTTTTATTTAATCTGATTATGACAGAATCTCCACTTTCTCTTATTGCAACGCCAGTATCAAATGTAATTTTTCCATCTTTAAATTCCTTAGCTCCATAAACATTAAGCAGTGCTTGTATATTTTCTTCATCTTCTTCTTTTAATAATTCCTTAAAAAATGTGACCACATCATTTGGAGTTATCTTATTTCCGTCACTCCAAAATATATCATCTCTAATTTTAAATTCATATTGAATTCCGTCTTTATCTTTTATAATTTCACTTGCTAGCGAAGGATTTATTTCATTATTTTCTCCTTTTGAAACTAGTCCTTTACTAACTGCACATATAATATCCTCATCACGCTTAGATAGCTTAGTTACCTTTTCTAAGTCTTCAGGAATTTGATCTATACCATAACTTATTGTTTCTTCTGAATTATTATTAGATACATTGCTACTCTCTTTATCTATGAATCCTAAACAAAATAAAATCACTAAAGTCAGCATGATCATACTGAAAAAATATTTTTTCATAATTACACCCTTTACCTTTATTTATATTTCATATTATTACCATAAAATATTTCTTCTAATCAAAAAGACTGACTTAAAATAATCTTAGATTATTTTAAGTCAGTCTTATTAATTTGAAATTTTTATAAATTATTTAGCATATTTAATGGGTGTTTGCCTTCTATCTATCAATTTCGAACCTCATATTCACTATTTAATTTGATTTATCATGAAGAAAATCAATGAAATTGATATTCCCAAACTAAATATGAAATACACTATTCTTTTTTTCCCTGTCTCAATAGCAAGAAACCTAAGTGCTAATATTATCATTGTAATACAAACACCTATTTGTACTGGTAAGTATGAATTAAAAATTAATCCAACATAATAAAATTGATATGTTGTCATAAATGTGCAAATTATTAAGATGCTTGTTATAAACGCAGCTGCAAATCCAAGCAAATTTATTAATTTCTTCATACTTTACCCCCTTAACATTTCCTCAAATTCCTCTTCCGAAAGAACTTTAATTCCTAATTCCTGTGCTTTAGTTAATTTTGATCCAGCTGCTTCTCCTGCTATCACATAATCTGTTTTTTTACTAACACTTCCTGCAACTTTAGCTCCTAAGCTTTCTAGTTTATCCTTTATTTCAGTTCTAGAATAATTTACAAGTGAACCAGTAGCTACAACAGTCTTCCCTTCAAAAGGATTTTCTATAACTTCTTTTTCTATAAACTTAGGACTAACTCCTAAAGCTAATAATTCTTCTATAGTCTCTAGCACCTTTTCTTCTTTAAAGAATGCAACAACACCTTGTGCAACTATATCTCCTACATCCTTAACTTCAACTAATTCTTCGAAGGAAGCATTTTTCAATCCCTCTATGGATTTAAATCTATCAACCAAATCCCTTGCTGTTTTTGCACCCACATTAGGTATTCCTAAAGCATATATAAATGCATCTAATTCACAATCTTTACTTCTTTCAATAGCTTCTAAAAGATTTTGGGCCTTCTTAGCTCCAAACTTTTCTAAATCTATTAATTCTTCTTCTTTTAGTTTATATAAATCTGAAATAGACTTAATATTAAGCTTCTCAAACAGCTGCTCTGCTGTCCTTTCTGAAAAACCAGCTATATTCATTGCCTCTCTAGATGCATAATGAACTATACTCTTTACTAATTGAGGCTTGCAGGATAAGGTATTTTCGCAAAAATAGTGTGCTCCATTTAAAACCAAGCGGCTTCCACATGCTGGACATGTTTCTGGAACTGTTATTTCTTCTGAACCTTCTAAAGATTCTGGTACAACGCCCATTATTTCAGGTATAACATCATTACTTCTTCGTATAAATACTTCTGCTCCAATTCTAACGCCTTTTCTTGCAATATCGTCCATGTTGTTAAGTGTAGCTCTTTTAACTGTAACTCCTGCAAGTTCAACAGGTTCGAGTATAGCTGTCGGACCGACTCTTCCGCTTCTTCCAATATTCCATTCAACGTCTAAGAGCTTAGTTATAGCTTCTTGAGCTTCAAATTTATATGCAATTGCCCATTTAGGAAATTTGATTGTATAACCCAAAAGTTCCCTTGTTCTAATATCATCTATTGCAATTACTAATCCATCAATATCATAATTCAAATCAAATCTAATACCTTTAATATAATCAATCTGCTCCTGAATCTCCTCTATAGAAGAACATACTTTAATGTATTCATCAACTGGTAAACCTTGTTCTTTTATAAATCCCATCATTTCTAAATAGCTTTTAAATGGAGTTCCTTCATTATATCCAACATCATAAAAGAAAGCTGATAAATTTCTTCTAGCAGTCTCTTTTACATTAAGGTTTCTTAAAGCTCCTGCTGCTCCATTCCTTAAGTTTTTTAATGGGGTATCAGAGGCTTCATTATATTTATCAAAGGCCTCTTGAGTCATTATTGCTTCTCCATGAACTTCTAAAATATCTTCGCTTTGGATTTTAAGCGGAATTGACTTTATCGTTTTTACTTGAGCTGTTACTTCTTCGCCAATGCTTCCAGTTCCTCTTGTTGCTCCAATTTCAAGTATACCTTCCTTATTATATGTTAAATTAATTGTCAGTCCATCAAACTTTTTGGTAAGTACATACTTTAAATCCGGCAGATTTTCACCCCTGCTTCTCATTTCTTCAACAAACTTAACGTTTCTATTATGCCAATCTATAATTTCTTGCAGGCTTTGAGCCTTATCCAAGCTCCAAAGTTTTGCTTTATGAGTATACTTCTTAAACCCTTCAAGAACTACATCCCCGACTCTTAAAGTAGGAGAATATGGAAGTATATATCCTGTCTCCCTCTCTAACTCTTGAAGTTCATAATACTTTTCATCATAATCCTTATCACTTACAGAAGGATTATCTAAAGAATAATATTCATAAGAGTATCTATTTAATTTTTCCACAAGCTCTTTTATTCTTTCAATTTTATCCACAATTAATCCTCCACAATTATCACTAGAATATATCTTTACATCATTTTAAGCTTTGCAAGAGATAATAGCAATGATTTAACTCCTTGTTTATCAAAGGCAATTGTTAATTTTTTATCGCTGCCAGAAGCCTGAGCCGCTACAATAGTTCCTTTTCCAAATTTCTCATGAAAAACTTTTCTGCCAAGAGTTGCTTCATCATTTGTTATATATTCTCCTACAGCTTCCTGTATAGCGTTTCCATTACCTATATTAGTGCTTCCGCTTACTGATCCTGTGATATTTGCTCTATTCATGCTATTTCGTAAACTATGCGGATTTGTATAAGAACTACTTTGCATCATTCTTTCTCTGCTCATAATACCTGATTTTTCTCCGCTTACATATTCTTTAAGTTCTGGCTTTATTTCATTAATAAAATCAGATTGAGGATATGCCATAGTCTTACCAAATACTCTTCTTACTTCAGCTGAAGTCATGAATAATGTCTCTTTTGCTCTAGTTATGCCAACATAACACAATCTTCTCGACTCTTCCATCTCTGATTCGCTTTCAAATGATGCATTTCCCGGGAAAATACCATTTTCCATACCAACCATAAACACCACTGGAAATTCTAGCCCTTTTGCACTATGTATTGTCATAAGTACTATTGCATCTTCTTCTTCTTCAATTTTATCAGTATCTTGAACTAACGAAACTCTTTCCAAATATGCAGCTAAAGATTTATCTTCACTACTTTTTTCAAAATCAACAGCATCTGACACTAATTCTTTTAAGTTTTCAATTCTACTTTTGTCTTCAATTTCATTAGATTCCTGTAATTGTTTCATATATCCAGTATCCTTTAAGATAGACTCAATGAGCACTGATACAGGCACCGTTTCACTTAATTCCATCAGATTCTCCATTAGTGCTACGAAAGGTTCTATACATGAAACATTTCTTGCTGTTAATGTTGAAATTCCCCTAACCTCAGATAAAGCGTCCCATAAATTAAGTTCAAAGTCAGCTGCAAAATCTTGTATCTTAGCTACAGTTGCATCTCCAATGCTCCTTTTGGGTACATTTATTATTCTTCTAATACTTATGTCATCCTGAGGATTAACAAGAACTTTTAAATACGCTAGCATATCTTTTATTTCTTTTCTATCATAGAAACGAGTTCCTCCTACAATTTTGTATGGAATTCCTTTTCTTCTAAGACTTTCTTCAAAAATTCTAGATTGAGCATTTGTCCTATATAATATGGCAAAATCGTTATAATTTTTGCCCTCTTTATTTTT
>JAEZKY010000046.1 GCA_023435985.1 Bacillota bacterium
CACTTCTCCCGTTAAATGCTAAAATTGCAGTTTTGTTGAACAAACTGCTACATATCCATTGTTTATTTGAAATAACTTCAATTGTACCAACTATATTAGCCATAACCTACCCTCCTTATAAAAAATCTACTTTAGAAATTATGTATTTCCTCTGCTTTAAAACGCTAACTATAGCTATTGCTTAATCATAATCTCTCAAAGAATGTAATATTATAATCATTATACTTGAAATAATAGGGAATTGCAATAAAATAGAACTACTCATGATAAAAAATAAAGCTGCCCAACGTAAAGACTGCACTCCTACTTTGAGCAACTCAATAACTTTTCTAGATCATCAATCTGATCTGTTGTTTTTTTATACTATTTTCATGAAAAGCCCTTAGAGCTTTTCTCCCTCAACTATAAACTGTGCACTGTAAATTGTTCTAAGTTGTTTTTATCTTAAACTTCTTATTAACTCTATTTCTAAATATATCAACAATCTTAGTTATCAAAGGACCTGAGCATACTATTACTGCTAAAGCTATCACCCAATCCCTTAATCCTACTTTTGATAAACTGAATATGAATCTTCCAATTGGAGTTAAAAATCCAAGTACTATCATCCCAAACATTGCAAAACACAATATAGTCTTAAACTTTGTTAATGGTCTTGCAACCCTGAATAATATAACCATGCTCATTCCGCCAAACATCAATACTGCAAGTGTCCTGCTATACTGCATTGGCAATTTCATTTGAATAGACAATAAAACTGTCACAAGAGTAAACACTGCAATTAATATTCCATTTGGAACACTAACCGTTACAATCCTCGTCAAGAATCCTTTCTTAACTCCACCGGTGCTCGGAAGCAATGCTAAAAAGAAGGATGGAATTCCTATAGCACAGCTTCCTATTAGGGATAATTGTATTGGAAGTATTGGAAATTCTATAAATAATATTGAACATGCAAAAGATAATATTATGCAGAATATAGTCTTCGATAAAAATAGTTCTGAAACTCTTTCCAAGTTATTAATTTGCTTTCTTCCTTCTTCAATAACTTTTGGAAGTGCACTAAAGTCTGATTTCATGAGCACTAATTGTGCTACCGCTTTTGTTGCATCAGACCCATTTGCCATTGCTATTCCACAATCTGAAGCTTTAAGTGCAAGTACATCATTTACCCCGTCACCTGTCATTGCAACAGTATGATCCATTTCCTGAAGTGCTACAACTATTTTCTTCTTTTGATGTGGAGTTACTCTTCCAAAAACCGTAGTCTCTTCGATTACTTTCTTTAGTGCCTCATTATCTTCTGGCAATTCCCTTGCATCAATATATTTATCCCAGTTTTCAACCCCTGCCCGCCTTGCGACTTCTGAAACTGTAACTGGATTGTCTCCTGATATTATTTTTACCTCTACACCTTCTCCTCTGAAGTATTCTAATACCCGTGGTGCCGCTTCTCTTATAATATCTTCAATTAATATCAAAGCAATATTTTCTATTTTTCCTTCCAGCCTTTCATTTAACTCATTATGAAGCTGAGCTAACAATAAGACTCTTTTTCCTTTACTAGCTTCTTCTTTAACTATACCTTCTATAAAATGATATTCCTTATTTAATATCATCTCTGGTGCTCCTAAAATCCATGTTCCAAGTCCCTCAAAAGCAGCACCGCTCCACTTTCTCTTAGATGAAAAAGCAATTTTATCTGTACATTTTATGCTTTTATCATATTCCTTATATTTTTCGAGTATAGCTTTCTGAGTCGGATTATTACTTGGAAGATTATTAATTAACACTGCTAATATATCATCTATCTCTTCAGAAGGTCTGCTTCCAATATTCTTTACTTCAGCTAATCTTAAATCTCCTTGTGTTATTGTTCCTGTCTTATCTAAGCAAAGCACATCTACTCTTGCTAATACTTCTGTTGCACACAGTTCCTGAACCAAGGTATCATATTTTGATAATTTTACAATTGAAACTATAAATGTAGCACTTGTTAACAGTACAAGTCCTTCAGGTATCATCCCAACAATTCCCGATACTGCTCCTATAGCTGCATCCTGCCATGTATTTCCTGGAATTCTTAGCTGTGATACTATTAAGAATGCTGATAATGGTGGTACAATCCATATTATTACCTTAAATATCTTATCAATAGCTGCCTGTAATTCTGAATTTATTATTTTAAACTGTCTTGCTTCTTCAGCAAGGCTTGAAGAATACGTCTCTTTTCCTACTTTTGTAACTACTGCATAACCCTCTCCTGAAACAACAAAGCTTCCAGATAATAATTTTTCCTTAGTATTCTTTGCTATTGCATCTGCTTCACCTGTAAGCATTGATTCATCTATTTCAAGTCCATTACTCTGCAAAACTTCTCCATCTGCCAGTACCTGCATACCGGTTTCTAAATAAATAACATCATCCAATACAATTTCTTCTATAGGGATTTCCCTTACGTTTCCATCCCTAAGAACCTTTGCATGAGCCATACTTATAACAGATAATTTCTCTAAGGTACGCTTTGCTTTAACCTCTTGAATTACACCTATTAAGGTATTAACTATTATAACCCCAACAAAAATGGCATTCTTAGGTGACCCTGCTAAAATAATTGCGGCTGCAAGTGCAAAATTTATTGCATTAAATTTTGTAAATAGATTTGCTCTTATTATTTGAAATATAGTTCTTGACGGAGTTTTAGGAATATGATTAACTTTACCTTCTTTAATCCTCTGCTTGACTTCTTTTGATGTCAAACCTAGTATCACTTCATCACTTTTCTCCTGAATATTATTTAAATTCATTAAATTTCTCCTGCCTATGTAAAATTATTTTTACTGCTGTTTAACATAACAAACCATTTATAATATATAAATTCTAGCTAAATATATACACTTTTTAAAATATACTTATTCTAAGAAATTCTGAAAAAATTTCATCATTAATTATAAAATATACATTGCTAATTATAATATATATATTATACCTTATTTTAATATTATTTTTCCCTATATATTTACTTAATTTTAAATAAAATTAAGTTATCTCTAATTTATTTAAACTTTCAAAACCTTAATTTATATATTATACTGATTAGTGTATAAATAAACAAACTAAACATTGGACTTTACATATAGAATAATTACCTATACTTTTTAAACCTTTATATGCAATTGAGGTAAGCCACCACGCAAGTCTAAGTCCAAAGTTGTTTATCTATAACGAGTACCATGTTAAGGAGGTGTAAATTAATGCTAAGAACTATATTTTTTTATCCATCCCTTATAATAAGCCTGATTTTTGCTTCTGTTCTTAGACTTAAAGTAAAATATTTAACTAGCAAGGGTGATTTGCAAAAAAGAAAAGAATACATTCATAAGGTAACTCACTCATGGGGTAAATTTGTTATACGTATAAGTGGCGCTAAAGTTAATGTTATTGGATCAGAAAATCTTCCTAAAGACAAAACGGTATTATTTGTTTCTAATCATCAAAGTAATTTCGATATACCATTATTATTAAGTGCTATTGATATTCCAAAAGGATTTATTTCTAAAAAGGAGCTTGAAAGCTGGCCTTTTATCAGCACCTGGATGAAACATATTAACTGTATTTTCATGGACAGAGACAACTTAAGAAAATCTGCTGAAGCCATAGTTGACGGCATCAAGCTATTAAAGTCTGGTTACTCAATGGTAATATTCCCTGAAGGCACAAGAAGCAAAGGTAAACCCGTTGATGAATTTAAGGGCGGCAGTTTTAAACTTGCTACGAAATCCAAATGCACAATAGTTCCACTCACTATAAATGGAACATATAAATTATTAGAAGCTAACAATAATAGAGTCAAAGGAGCAGATGTAGAATTAGTAATCCATCCTCCAATAGAAGTTTCTGCTCTAAGCAAAGAAGAATTAGAAAATCTTCCAGAATATGTTCGCTCTATTATATGTAGCAAATATAAATCTAATTAATATAAATATATCAACTGTCTTAAAATTTAAGGCAGCTTTTTTCTATTAATTAAAATTTATATAAATATTTTATTAAAAGCTCAAATTTATACGATTCCTTGGTATATGTAATCGTAATTTTGGCTTATAATAGTATATGAATACTTTTTGACATGATTTCGTGCAATATGTTATAATAAGTTCATTTGGCTTATATAAAACTTTAATATAAGTTATTAAGGAAAATTTAGCTAATTTAAATATATAGAAACGAGGATATTTAATGAATGAAAATCAATTTGCTACATTAGGTCTTAAAGAGAGTATTGTGAAGGCAATATCAGACCTTGGTTTTACACAACCGTCTCAAATTCAAGAGCAGAGTATTCCTGTAACCCTTAGTGGCGCTGACTTAATAGGCCAGGCACAAACTGGTACTGGAAAAACTGCTGCTTATAGCTTACCAATTCTTACAAAAATGAGTGATGAAAAAGGAATTAAAGCTCTTATTTTAGCACCAACAAGGGAACTTGCAGTTCAAGTTAACGATGAAATACAAAGACTTTCTAAATATGAAAAAACAGAAGTATTATCTGTTTATGGCGGAGACTCAATAGATAGACAAATCCGAGCTTTAAGAAAAGGTACTGTGGATATCGTTGTTGGAACTCCTGGAAGACTTTTAGATCTTTTAAAGAGAAAATGCCTTCATTTAGATAACATAGAATTCTTAGTATTAGATGAAGCTGATGAAATGCTTAATATGGGATTCATTGATGATATAGAAGCAATCCTTAGTCATACACCATCAGAAAGACAAACTTTATTATTTTCTGCAACAATGCCTGCTCCAATAGCAAAGCTTGCGAAAAGATACATGAAAGCAGATGCTCAACACGTTAGTGTAAAGAAAAGCTCTCTAACTGTATCTAAGATCGAACAAAATTATTTTATGATCAATAACAAGCATAGATTAGAAGCCCTTTGCAGATTATTAGATTTAGATGACCCAAGTTCGGCTATAATCTTCTGCAGAACTAAAAGAGGCGTTGATGAGCTTGTACAAGAATTGCAGTCAAAAGGCTATATGGTTGAAGGAATGCACGGAGATATGACTCAAGCTCATAGATTAACTACTTTAAATAAGTTTAAAGAAGGTACATTAAGCTTATTAATTGCTACTGATGTTGCTGCCAGAGGTATCGACGTAGAAGGTGTAACTCATGTATTTAATTATGACTTACCTCAAGATGTTGAATCTTATGTTCACAGAATTGGTAGAACTGGTAGAGCTAACAAAAGCGGTACTGCTTATTCATTAGTAACTCCAAAGGATTTCTCAATGCTTAAACAAATCCAAAATGTTACTAAGAGCTCAATTACACAAAAACCTGTTCCAACTGCCGAAGAAATTAACAATAAGAAATTCAAAAATATGATTTCAGCTGTTAAAGAAGCTATTGATGCTGGAGAACTTACTAAATTTATTCCAAGTGCAATAGAGTTAACTGAAGGTAATGATCCAATATCAGTTATTGCAGCATTGATGAAGATAAAATTTGATAATGAAATAGTCTTTGATTATAGCTCAGACAAATTAGAAGCACCTAAAAAAGAAGATGTTCGTTTATTCTTCTCTGTTGGTAAAAAAGATGGTTTAACTCCAAAAGTATTAATTAATTATATTAGAGATATGACAAAAATTAATGCTTCAGCAATTGGTCAAATCGATCTTATGGAAAACTTCTCATTTGTAACAGTCGATGAAACTGTATCTGCTAAAATATTAAATAAATGTCCAGGCGGAAAAATCAATAGAAAAAAAGTCAATGTTGAAGTTGCTAATAAACGTAAGAAATAATTAATTCTTACATCAAGGGAAGATTTATTCTTAGGTGTTTACTCACCTAAAGCTTATCCTCCCTTTTTATTTTGCATTTTATATTGAAAAAACCTACTTAAGCTAGTAACGAATTGTGAATTACAGGTAATAAGTTAATGGAGAAAAGCCTACTGCTTTTTATTTCATTATTATTAAAATTATCCACAGCACATTTTATTTTTATTCACATATATCAATAATTGTCCACATTATCCTCATCATATGAATCTACTTCTATTGAATCTACTTCTATAATATTAGTACCACTTTCTAATACATATTTTTTAGGCATCCTTATACTGAGAACTCCATTATCAATATTTTTAAGTACCTGATCTGTATCAATTTCCTCAATGTTCTCAAATTTTCTATTATATGATTTCTTTACAATCATATTGTTAGATAAGATCCCAAAACTACTTCTTTGTACTTCAGATCTATTTGCGTTTATCTCTATTATTCCTGGATCATATCGTATACTCAATTCTCTAAGATCAATCCCCCTCAAATTTATTGTTAATAAATACATATCATCATCCTGTTTAAGCTGAATGAAACTATTCTCTGCTTCTTCATCTCTTTCTAAATGCTCATTAGAAGTCTCTTCATAGTTTTTTGTAATTTCGCTTAGATCAATATTATCTAAAAAAGACTGTATCATTCCACTTACGTTTCCAATATTATTAAAATTCAGCTTATCGCTAAATCCAAAAGAAAATATCTTAAACATTCTATCCTCCAAATATACTTCTTAATATTTATATAATATTTATAAAGTGCTAAATTGTTTAAAATATTTTCTTATTCATTTTTTAACTTAAGTATGCATAGACTTTTTCGTAAATATCTTTTGAGTATTTATTAAAAATTATTGCCAACTGTCTGCTTTTAACAGCAATCACAAGTATTTCACATTTTCTTATAATATTTAATACTCTTCTACTGCAGAAACTTTTTTCTTCTTGATACTGTATCAATACACTGTTGAGTATTTTTATTTATACGTTTACACTAATATCTGAGGAGGGATTTCAATGAAACGCATTGATAAAATATATAACTATATTTTAGAGCATTCCACAGCCTTTGATAAAGATAAATTCTTAGAACAAAAAGGCTTTAGTGCTCAAGAGATTGGAGCTGCTCTTGATATATTGAGAAATAATGTATCAAAAGAACTCAATACTCTTTGCAGAGAAAAAAAAGTACTTAAAATTAGGAACAGACCCGTTTTGTATTTTGACAGAAAACATCTTGAAAATATACTATCAGTGAAGTTACCCGATAACTTAGACGAGCTATCTGATGTAAATTGCTTGATTTCTGCACCAAATATAACTACTCAAGAAGATCAATCTCCATTTAACTATTTAATTGGAGCTAATTCCGGTTTAAAAAATCAAATTGAACAAGCTAAAGCTGCATTAATGTATCCTCCCAATGGCTTACACACATTAATAATTGGCAGCACAGGTGTTGGTAAAAGTTTATTTGCTAAAATAATGTATGAATACTCAAAATACATAAAAAAATTACCTGAAGATGCACCTTTTGTTGTCTTTAACTGTGCAGACTATGCCAATAACCCGCAGCTTCTCTTAGCTTATATTTTTGGGCATATTAAAGGCGCCTTCACCGGTGCTGACAAAGAGAAAGATGGTATTGTTTCAAAAGCTGATAGAGGCATTTTATTTTTAGATGAAATACACAGACTGCCTCCTGAAGGTCAGGAAATGGTCTTTTATTTTATGGATACAGGAACCTACAATAAGCTTGGTGAAACAGATAGAACCCGTACAGCCAATGTATTATTAATAGGCGCAACTACGGAAGATCCAAATTCAACACTGCTTAATACTTTCATTAGAAGAATACCCATAACCATAGCCATCCCTAATTTTGATGAGCGCCCTATTGATGACCAGATTCAATTGATACACTATTTAATATCAAAGGAAGCTCAAAGAGTAAATAAACCAATAAAAATTTCAGCTGAAGCTATTAAAGCTTTAATAGGCAGCACCTCTTATGGAAATGTCGGACAGTTAAAATCAAATATCCAACTGGCTTGTGCAAAAGGCTTTTTGAATTGTCTTAATACAGATGAATGTATTGATATAAATTTAAAGCTTCTGCCACCTAACATAAAAAACGGAATTTTATCCTTCAGTAATAAAATAAAGGATAATGCCGCATCATGGAACTTAATTCCTAATACCATAACAATCCAGCCTGATGGCGATAAAACCTTCCTAGAAACTGATGCTTATGAACCGCCATTTAATATCTACAATATTATAGAAGATAAAACCTCTGCTCTCCAGGAAGAAGGCATGAGTGACGAGGACATTAAAAATTTCATAACCACAGACATCAATATTCACTTAAAACAGTTCTATGCCCGCTTTAAAAATGATACCCATCGAAGAGAAGGCTTATTAAAAATCGTTGATGAGGACATAGTTGAATTTGCTGAAGAAATAAAAACCTTGGCTGAAAGCAGATTAAACAAGAAGTTAAATGAAAGGTTCATTTATGCTACAAGTCTTCATTTTAGTGCGCTATTTAATAGAATTAAGAAAAGAAACGTATCATATTCTTCTTCATCACATATAGATATACAATTATCCGCCAATAGTAAAGAATATGAGGTCGCAACTGAAATTCACGCATTAATAGAAAGGCGTTATAACTTAACGATTCCCCTTATTGAGATTGAATACCTTGCATTACTTTTAACTTCAATACAAGAATCTTCTTATCAGGAAAGAGTGGGAATTATAGTAGCTGCCCATGGTTCAAGTACAGCTACTAGTATGGTTGCTGTAGCAAGAAAACTTTTTGATGCAGACAATATTTTAGCTGTTGATATGCCTCTTGAAATGACACCTTCTGACATACTTGATACTGTCCTTGAAAAGGTTAAAGCCGTGAATGAAGGCAAGGGGGTTTTGCTTTTAGTTGATATGGGTTCTTTAAATAGTTTTGGTGATGTGATTACTGAAAAGACCAATATTCTTACAAAGAGTATAGATATGGTTTCTACACCACTGGTATTAGAAGCTGTTAGAAAATGTTCTCTTTTTGATACAGATTTAAATGCTGTGTATTCATATTTAATTACCGATTTTAGAGGATATACCAATAAAGTTACTGCTGATGACTCTTTTCCTAATACAGATGGTGTTATTGTTACAGTCTGCTCTACTGGTAAAGGTGCAGCTATTAAGCTAAAGGAGCTTGTTCAAGATATTATTGATAACATAACTACTCATGATATTAATATAATTCCAGTTGGCCTTAATGACTTAAATAAATCAATTGCACATATATCAAAAAACAATAAGATTTTAGCTATTATCGGTATCAAAAATCCCAACATGGGAATTCCATTCATATCATTAGAAAACTTAATAGACGGCTCTGGGGAAAAAACAATAAAAGGCATAATATCCGGAAAGGATGTTGTTCATTCTAATGATAAAAATGAAAATCAAATTGTTTTAAAGAATTTATGTAAACAGAGTCTTAAAGAAATTCTTACTTACTTAAATCCAGAAAAAATTTATTCATTATTAGAGAACTTTGTTATCATCATCGAAAAAGCCTTACCCATAAATTATGGAAACTCTGCTAAATTAAGAATTATGCTGCATGTTGCATGTGCCTTGGAAAGAATGATCTTAAATGATGGCTTAATTTACAGGGATTCTCCTGATACTCTAGATAACAATAGATTAGCTGCCTTAAATAAGGCCAGTTTAATATTTAAGCATTCCTTATCTATATCCCTAACTGATGACGAATTGTATTATATGGTTGATATACTTAATGAATATTAAAGCTCCCTTAAATTAAGTTTAGTATCAAAATCAAACTTTACTAATTGCATAGTATATTGCTTTGCACTTAGAGAGTATCAAAACCTCTCATAGTGTATCAATTTAATTTAATAATAATTATTAAATTGCATTAAAATCACAACCTTATAGTACTTTGAATTTATTGATACACTATGTTGGCATGGCAATTGCTATTTCTATTAGTATCCAGAAAAAATATTGAAGGGGTGAATGAAATAATGATCGCATTAATTATAGGCACTCATGGAAAATTTTCTGAAGAACTTGTAAAATCGGCAGAAATGATTTTTGGTTCCCAGGAAAACGTAGGTGTTGTTACATTTAAGCCTGGTGAAGGTACTGAAAATTTAGTTGAGAAATATAACAATCTTATAAATGAGTTAAACTGTGAAGACGGAGTTTTATTTATGGTAGACCTTTTTGGTGGGAGTCCATTTAATGCAGCAAGTATACTTGCATTAAAGAACGATAACATGGAAATTGTTGCAGGAGTTAATCTTCCAATGTTACTTGAGGTTTTCAGCAGTAGAGATTTTTTAAGTCTCTCTGAATTAGTGACAATAGCGCAAAATACTGGCAAAGATGCCATAAGATCATTAATAAAACAGGCAAATGCAAATATTGAGGAGGATGATTTATAATGAAAATCGCATTAGCAAGAATTGATGACAGATTAATACATGGCCAAGTAGTTACTATATGGTCAAAGGAAACAAATTGTCAAAGAATTATCGTATGTAACGATGATGTAGCAAAAGATGAAATCAGAAAGACTTTATTAACTCAAGTAGCACCTCCAGGGGTTAAAGCTCACGTAGTTGATGTAGAAAAAGCCGTTAGAGTTATTAAAAATCCTAAATACGAAAATGATATAGTATTACTTCTTTTCACTAATCCAACAGATGTTCTTAGATTAGTTGAAGCTGGAGTTGACATAAAATCTGTTAATGTCGGAGGAATGTCTTTCAAAGAAGGAAAGACTCAAGTAACTGGTGCTGTTTCTGTAAATGATGAAGATATTAGAGCCTTCAAAGCATTAAATGATAGAAATATCGAATTAGAGATAAGAAAAGTTGCATCTGATTCAAAATCATTTATTATGCCTTTAATTGAAAAACTATAATATTTAATTGTCTGAATAAAAAGTGTAGTGTAACTCCTACATTTCTTAACAAAAACCTTAAACATCTATATTAAATTGTGCATATTTATTAATTTAAATATAAATAATTATTTAATTAAGGAGGAATACTCTTATGACAATTAATGCATTACAAATGGTTCTTATTTTTATAATTGCATGTGTTGCTGGTATGGGTAGTGTTCTTGATGAATTTCAAACTCACCGACCATTAATCGCATGTACTTTAATCGGACTTGTTTTAGGAGACTTAAAAACTGGTATTATAATTGGTGGTACACTTGAAATGATGGCCTTAGGCTGGATGAACATCGGTGCTGCAATGGCTCCAGATGCCGCTTTAGCTAGTATCATTTCTACTATCGTAGTAATCGCTGGAAAACAAGATGTAAGTGCTGGTATTGCACTCGCAATTCCTATAGCTGCAGCTGGACAAGTATTGACTATACTTGCTAGAACTCTTACAGTTTTCTTCCAACACCAAGCTGATAGAGCTGTAAAGAATGGGAATCTTAAAATAATAGATCTTTGTCATATTGGTGCTTTATTGATCCAAGCTCTTCGTGTATCTATTCCTGCTGTAATAGTTGCATCATTCGTTGGTACTTCTGTTGTTCAAAACATGCTAGCTGCTATTCCAGACGTTGTAACTGGAGGACTTAGAGTTGGTGGTGGTGTTGTAGTTGTAGTTGGTTATGCAATGGTTATAAACATGATGGAAGCAAAACACCTAATGCCTTTCTTCTTCTTAGGATTTGTTGTTGCTGCTATTGCAAACCTAAACTTAGTTGCTTTAGGTATAGTTGGAACTGTATCTGCTATAATCTATATCCAATTAAGCCCTAGATTCAACCAAACAGTTGCTGCTGCACCTTCATCAAATAGTGATGCAGACGACGAACTAGACTAAAGTGGGAGGTAATATGATATGAGTAAAGAATTAAAAAAGCTTACAAAAAGTGACCTTACAAACATGTTCATCCGTTCAAACTTTCACCAAGGTTCATGGAACTATGAAAGAATGCAGGCTCTAGGATATTGTTTTGCAATGATTCCAATAATCAAGAGATTATATGATGGTGAAGACAGAAAGCTAGCTATAAAAAGACATCTTGAATTCTTTAATACACAACCATTCGTTACTGCTCCAATACTCGGAGTTAATGCAGCAATGGAAGAACAAAAATCTAATGGCGCTGAAATTGACGATGGTGCTATTAATGGTTTAAAAATAGGTTTAATGGGACCTCTTGCAGGTGTTGGTGATCCAATCTTCTGGGGTACATTAAGGCCAGTTACTGCGGCTCTAGGTGCTTCAATAGCATTAACAGGAAGTATACTCGGACCAATATTATTCTTCGTATTATTTAATGTAATTCGTCTTGCAATAAGATGGATTGGCATTAGTTATGGTTATAGCAAAGGTACTACTATCGTTCAAGATATGGCTGGCGGCAGACTTCAAAAATTAACAGAAGGTGCTTCAATCCTTGGATTATTTGTAATGGGTGCTCTTGTTAATAGATGGACTACTATTAATGTTCCTTTAGTTGTTTCAAAGATTACTCAACAAGATGGGAAAGTAATTACAACAACTGTTCAAACAATCTTAGATTCATTATTACCAGGATTACTTCCTCTAATCTGCACTTTCATCTGTATGAGATTGCTTAAGAAGAAAGTTAATGCCGTTTGGATTATCTTTGGAATATTTGTTTTAGGTATCATATTCTACGCATTAGGATGGTTAGCATAAACATAATCTTATAATACTAAATAAACCCTTATAATTAACTTAAACTAACAATATGAAAAGAGACTATCATTTTTCTTAATCATTTTTTGATAGTCTCTTTTTTTATTTATTAAAGTTACTTATGGTATCTTTAAACATATTCATCTGATTCTTTGTCTCTTTCACTTCCTTATCGTCAAGACCGCCTCTCCCCAATCTATCTGAAAGAGAAACTAATACTATTTCATCCACATCTACATCCTTTACCATGTCTCCAATACTTTGAAATTTCATGTCTTTAGTTACAAACAAGCTCTGCATATGCCATCTTACAAGGCCTCTTACTTCATTAATAAACTCTTCCTCTTCATTAAAACATGTAAAAAATTTTGTAACCATATCAGCACCAACACTGTCATGATCATATGAAGTCAATCTTCCTTTTCTAAGCTTAGTCGTTGGCTTTTTACCTATATCATGCAGTAAAAGCGCCCACATAAATACTCTTTTATTTTTACTCTTTTCTCTACTTTTTACCCCTTCATCAATGACCATCATCGTATGAATGAACACATTTCCTTCTGGATGATATTTGGGATTCTGCCCTACCTCCTGCAGCTCCTTAATCATTGAAAATGGATAGTTATCAAGTAGATGCTTTTTAAGAGCTTCTTTTATGTAATTAGATGGTTTATCATCATTGAGTAAATGCTTTTCAATCTCTAAAAAAATATCTTTATCAGTCATAATACACTCCATTAAATCTTTGCATATATAAATTTAAATTTAATTTATGCTGCAAATTTATTTGTAATAATCTTTACATTTTAAAAAATTCTGTAATGATTTTAACTACAATTATCAATTGTAAACTGTGAATTGAAATATATACATTGTTAATTGCAAAATGTATATAATAATTTATTATATCTAATATTTAAATTCTTAAACAAAAATAATCTTCAGTTTTAATAATATCATATATTCTTCAGTAAACATACTGTCTTATACTTACTGAATCTTGATTTTAATATCTTTTCACTCTCATATAAATTCTTATAAAACAAAGTGGCTGCACCACGCTCTCTTTTAATAACATTTTTACAAGGTGACTTCCACTTAGGCATTGATATGACTAATATTTGAAATCTAAAAATTTTATATTTTTCTAGACATTAAAAAAAGAAGTAGATAAATCTACTTCTTTAAATAGCACCGTATTAAACACGAACCTTCCGGAAATTTTTTCTACTGATCTCTTATAGAGCTTTGTCTCCTCTTTCGCCAGTTCTAATTCTAACACATTCTGAAATATCAACAACAAATATTTTACCATCCCCAACTTCACCAGTTCTAGCAATTGATGTGATTAATTCGATAACTTCTTCTACCTTCTCATCTTCAACAGCTATCTTTACTTCTATTTTTGGTAATACATTAGTTGTTATTTCAGTTCCCCTATGATATTCCTTCCAGCCACGTTGTTGTCCGCATCCCATAACCTGGCTTATAGTTACACCGTTAATACTATTATTTTGTAAAGCTTCTTTAATATCTTCAAGCTTTGAAGGTCTTATAATCGCTTCTATTCTTTTCATAATATATTTCCTCCCCAATCATCTATTGTAATATACATACATATCTCTTTAGAAAGTCTTTATCTAAAATTATATCATAAAATATCCTTAAATAGATTCTCTGCTTCAATATATATTATATTATTAATATTTTATTCCTAATACCCAATTAGTCTAATCCGTTAAATGCTGGATAAGCAGATTCACCATGTTCAGCTACATCAAGACCATCAGCTTCTTCTGAACTTTCAACTCTGATATTCATGAATAGTTTCATAACTTTTAAGATTATGAATGTCATAACTGCTGCAAATACTACTGTTATTGCAATACCTTCAATTTGAGCAATTAAAAGATTAACATCTCCAAAGAAAAGACCATTCCATTTTGCTACAGAGTTAATTGATGTTTGAGTAAATAATCCAGTTGCAATACCTCCCCAAACTCCGCCGATTCCATGACATCCAAAAGCGTCAAGAGCATCATCATATCCGAATTTAGCTTTTACTACGCTCATGAAGAAGAAGCATATTGGAGATACTGCTGCTCCTATTATGATTGAGCTCCAAAGTGGCACAAATCCTGCTGCTGGTGTAATTGCAACTAATCCTACAACTGCTCCAGTTGCTGCTCCAAGCACTGTTGGTTTACCATGTTTAACTTTTTCAATAAACATCCATGAAAGCATTGCTGCTGCTGCTGCAGTATTTGTTGTCATAAATGCATGTACTGCAAGTGGACCAGCTCCTAATGCACTACCTGCATTAAATCCAAACCATCCGAACCAAAGTAATGCTGCACCTAAAACTACAAAAGGAATATTGTGTGGTTGATATGACATCATACCATATCCACGTCTCTTACCTAAAACTATACAAGCTACAAGTCCTGAAACTCCTGAACTTATGTGTACTACATCTCCACCAGCGAAGTCTACTGCTCCTAAAGAACCAATTATTCCGCCGCCCCATACCATATGAGCTAATGGATAGTATACTAAAATTGACCATAGACCTATAAATATGAATAATGCTGAGAATTTCATTCTACCTACTAAAGATCCAGTAATAAGTGCTGGAGTAATAATTGCAAACATCATTTGGAATGCTGCGAAAAGTTCATGAGGTATAGTAGGTGCAATTGCTGCAGGATCTCCGCCTACCCCGTTGAATAAGAAGAAGTTAAATCCACCTATTACTCCTCCAATATCATCACCAAACGATAATGTATAACCTATAAAAACCCACAATATTGATGCTAAACCACAAATAAAAAATGAAGACATTAATGTATTTAAAACATTTTTTCTACGAACCATTCCACCATAAAAGAATGCAAGTCCTGGCGTCATTAAAAGTACAAGTGCTGAACAAATTAATATAAAACTGCTATCGCCTAAATTAATTTCCATAATAATATCCCCCTCTAAGTATTACTTTTATATTAAAAGCCTATTTTTAGTATTTCTTCAAATTAATGTTAGTTAAAAGTAAATGCGCATGTTACTTCTACAAAACTAATCTCGTAAAATTTTTTTATAATTATAATATTATAATTTTTACTAACAAAAAAAGGTGCTTGAAGAATATACTTTTCATATATCTTTCAAACACCGTTGTTTTATCTTAGTATATTATCTTAATATACTTTTGTCAACATTTTTTTCATAATTAATTTTGATTTGTTTTAATACTTTTCAAATTTATTCCAAATTATTGCTTATTATCTTTTTTATGTTTGCATGCTTAGTTGGCATGTCTTCTTCTGTATCAATTAATTGAATTAAATTTACCAAATCCCTAATTTTACTTATTTTATACCAGTCCTTCATAAGTTTATAACTTGAATTTTTATTGTATTCCTCTTCAAAAGCCTTAATTAGCTTGCTATTAAAGCACTCTTCATATCTAAAGAATTGTCCTATATCCGCTAAAGGATGCCCTGCCATTGCAAACTCCCAATCTAATAAGCCAGCCAGTTTACCATCCTTTATCAAAATATTTGTCCCTTGAAAGTCTCCATGAACAAGTCTAATATCCTCATCTAATTTTGTTAATATTTTTTCATTTTTTTTAATTATATTATTTATTTTTTCTACAATACTTTTTCCTAATCGCTCTTTAGCCTTATCTCCCATAGAAATTTCATACCATAAGCTAAGCGGAGGTAATTCTTCTGCTATATTTAAATTTTCATCTAAAAATCCCACTTTATTAAATTCGTGACTATGTATTTGAGCTAATGCCCTCGCAGTTTCCCTAACAAAACTTTCTTCTAATAAATAGCCCTCATTAATGGCTTGTCCTAATGTTTTACCTTCTAGATACTCATAAATTGCATATTCTCTCCCTTGAATCAATTCGTGTGTACTAAACTTATATATTTTAGAAACAGGAAAAATAGAATTATTGGCTAAATGTCTCAATAATTTAATTTCCTTCTTATGCTCTTGATCTGTAGATAAAAATATTTTTAAAATATACTTTTTATTCAATTGATCTGATTGAACAATATAATTTGTTGTCCTGCAGCCTTCATTTACTTTCATTACAGAAACAATATTTTTTTCTTCCAATACACCTTCAAATAACTTGCCAATTTTATCAGAATCAATCTCCAAAAACGGAAATGTTCTCTCCCATCCATATTCCATAAGTATACCTCGCCTATAGCTAATTATTTTATTCAAATTCAATTATAATATATTATCATTATATATGCTTAAAAAACTAATTACTTTTTATAAATTATCACAACAATAAATTTCTCCATAATAATTAAAGATGCCCTAACAATTATTTTTATTAGAACATCCTTTTTAATTACAATCTAAATAATATATTTTCATATTTTCTAAAAATTGAAGACTTATTTAACTTCGAAGTTTTTAAGATGCCTCTAAATTTCTCACATAGTCATATGCTTCTTCTATAGCTTCTGTCTTTGTTTCATATATATTGCTTTCTCCTACCTTAACCATGAACTTCATTTTATTTAATACTTTCATTGGCTGCTCCTGCACATGGGTAAGGCAGAACCTTATATTTAAAGTATTACAATGTTTAAGCAGCCTAGTTAGTGCATCTATAGCTGAGGCATCTATGGCATGAGTATGACGCATGTCTAAAATAACGACCTCAACTGACTCCTCAAGCTTTTTCATCTTTGTAATAAATTCCTGTACTACACCAAAAAACATTGGTCCATTTATTTGATATACATGTATTTTTCCATGTGCTTTTTCCAAAACAGTAGATATATCTTCATCAAAAACACCTTCGTCTACTAAATCTCTAATTTGAGTCGTATCTGATACTCTTTTCATAAATAAAAACATTGTCATAATCATACCTACGCCTATTGCTACTACTAAATCAAATACAACTGTACATGCAAATGTGACCAATAATACAATTACATCACTTTTAGGCGCCTTTAATAATGCCTTAAATACTCTCCATTGACTCATATTATAAGCTACAATAACTAATATAGCTGCTAATACGGTCATTGGTACTAGCTTCGCAAAAGACATTAATACTAACATAGTAATTAATAACAATATAGCATGAATTATTCCTGAAATAGGGCTTCTTCCGTTTGATTTTATGTTAGCAGCAGTTCTTGCTATTGCTCCTGTAGCTGGTATTCCCCCAAATAGCGCACACGTAATATTAGCTATCCCCTGAGCTGTAAGCTCCATATTGGAATCATGAGTATCTGAAATCATTCCGTCAGCTACTGTTGCTGATAACAAAGATTCTAAAGCTCCCAAGATAGCAATTGACATAGCAGGTGCAAATAATTTGTTTATTTGATCCATACTAAGTGCTGGGAATGAAGGTTTTGGCATTGTAGATGAAATTTCTTGAAATCTGCTTCCTATAGTTTCTACTGGTATATTTAATACTTGTACAAAAATAGTTGCAGCAACCAATGCAATCATTGAACCTGGTACTGTTTTATTAATTTTAGGCCAGATCACCATTATAATTATAGATCCTAATCCTATGAATAAGGACCATGTATTTAATGTTCCTATGTTTGCAAAATAACTCTGCCATTTCCCCAAAAATTCTGCTGGTACATTGTCAATTGACAGTCCAAGAAAATCTTTTACTTCAGTTGATATTAACGTTACTGCTATACCCGCAGTAAAACCGATAGTTATAGTCTGAGGTATGTATTTAATTAATGAACCGAACTTTAATAATCCCATAATAATTAATATAATTCCTGCCATTATTGTAGCTGTAATAAGTCCATTTAAGCCATACTCTTGAATGATAGAATAAACTATTACAACAAAAGCAGCTGTTGGCCCCCCTATTTGAACTTTACTCCCTCCTAGAAATGAAACTATAAATCCTCCAAATATTGCAGTTATAAGTCCCTTCTCTGGTGATACTCCTGATGATATCGCGAGGGCTACTGATAATGGTAATGCTATTATAGCAACAATCATACCTGCTATAATATCTTTCATTATTTGTTCTTTTGTAATTTCCTTGTTCTTAATCATAGAAAAGAACTTGGGTGTCATTTTAAATCACTTCCTTAAATTTTTTGTCAGATTTCATAATACTCCTAATTTCTGTAGTAGTCAAAGTAAACCTTGCACTTATCTTATATTTCGTCTTCCTCACAATGTTTCCTTTTATAAAAACATATTTGCTGAATAATAAAAATTAACCTATATCTTAGATTTCATAATAAGATATAGGCTTTGCTTTGCAGTTTAAAGAACTTCACTATACATTTTTTTCTTTTTATAATATTTTGTCTAACTTAATTTTTAATTCTTCTGTTATCCCAACTAATGGTAACCTAATTTCATCTGATTCTATTAATCCAAGCTTATTTAAACAATATTTTAATGGTGCTGGATTAGGTTCTGCAAATAGAAGTGGTATCATACCGTATAATGATTTCCATCTCTTTAATGCTTCCTCATGATTATTTGATTTAATCAAATTATATATATCTATGAATTCTTTAGTTCTTAAATTAGCTGATGCCATTATACCGCCTTGTCCACCAAGCACAAGTGTTGTATAAAAATATGCATCATCACCTGTTAAAATTGAGAAGTCCTTCGGCTGATTTAATAATAATTCTGTTGTCTGTTTCATGTTTCCAGAGCAATCTTTTATTCCTACTATATTTTTTAGTTTTGCTAATTTATGAACTGTTTCATTTTCAATGTTTGTCCCAGTTCTATATGGTATATTATAAAGAATCATATTTAAACTAGTTGCTTCTGATATATATTTAAAATGTTCATAAATTCCTGCTTGATTAGGCCTAGAGTAATATGGCGCTACAGACAATATTCCATCCACATTATACCTTTCTGCTACCTTTACCATTTTGGCTACTTCACTAGTATTATTTCCACCTAACCCTACGAATACTGGTACTCTTTTATTATTGCATTCCATAGTCTTAGCTAAAATATCCTCATACTCGTAAGATAAGACTGTAGGCGATTCTCCTGTGGTTCCAAGAGGTATTATTCCACTTACACCTTCCTTTATATAATGATTAACCATTTTTTCATAAGATTTTAAGTCAACTTTCCCATCCTTAAATGGTGTTATTAATGGTACTATGACTCCTTCTATTTTCATAACTGTTACACTTCCCCACATATTTATTTCATAAAAAATATACTAATTATCATAAATTTTCTATAGATTAATAAACTAAAATTTCATCTATTAGATTTCTAATTTATACTGATATCTTTATTTCATTTATTACTACTATATTATTATAATCTTTTTACATCTTATACAGCTAAAGATGCTTAAAATATTGTAAAAAATGCTATTAATTTTATATTACCTATACAATAAGCACATGACGCATTTCTATCTTTCTTCTCCATCAATACAATTCTTTTGTTAGACTTCAAAAGCTGTACTCACATTATCCACCCTATCAATTTTAATGAACTTTAGGCACATGAAAATAAATAACAGGTCCAAGGTTGCCTTGAATATTTTTCATCAGGCAAGGAAGTAAATTGGCCTCATAGTGGGTCTATTAGGTAAATTTGCAGACGTAGGATGATGGAAAATAGTCTGGCAAATGGACTTGTTATTTATTTGATTGTGCCTTATACCACACCTCCTTATTTAATACTTCATAAATAAGAAACCCGCTGGTAAAATACCAACGGGTAGAGTAATTCATAAAGCTTTGCATAAAATTAAAATATAACAATAAAGCAATTTTATTATTATCTTTAATTTCATCATCCTTGTAGCTCTCCACTTTCGTGACAGTTATACATATATTTTATGCATACCCAGAAATAAATCTTTGCATGATTTATTTCTTCGGCTATAATACCTTTCCTTACAAATCAACGTTTGCCAACTCATAATAAGTACTCTTTATTAATAGCGCCTCTACCTTAGGTTTCCGTTATTAAATTATTACAATTATATCATTTACTTAATTACTTGTAAATAAAAGTCCAGATGCTATTTTAGCAAACAATAATATTATTACCAGTACTATTACCGGTTTTATGAACTTAGCACCATTTTTTATTGCGAAATGTGCACCGAGATAATTTCCAACTACTGCACATATAGCTGCAGGTATTCCTATCATAAAAAATACTTTTCCATTTAATATGTACGCTATAAGCGCTGCTAAATTAGATGCTAGATTGACTATTTTAGCATTACCTGATGCTGTTATAATATCAAGAGATAAAAAAGATGTAAATGCTAATATTAAAAAAGTTCCTGTACCTGGTCCGAAAAAGCCATCATACGCACCTATTATAATACCTATTGCTAGTGCTATTAAATACACTTTTTTCTTAGATAACTCTTTTTTCTTTTTCTCTTGTCCAATTTTTCTATTGAAGAGCAAAAATAGTCCAACCACTGGTAGAATTACAATCAAACAATACTGTAAATATTTATCATCTAAAATTAATACTAATTGTGTTCCAAACCATGATCCAATTAATGCGCCGAATGCTGATGACAATGCTGATTTAATTTTTATATTTCCACTCTTAAAAAACTTGGCAGATGCAATTGATGTACCAATGCAATTTGCAAATTTGTTCGTTCCATATGCTACATGTATAGGAATTCCAGCAAAAATATATGCAGGTAGAGATATAATTCCTCCACCTCCAGCAGCAGCATCCACAAAACCTGCGCAAAATACCAATGGACATATGATAAGTAACATTACTCCATAAGAATACATAGAGCGCCCCCATTATATATGCTTTAAAATAAAAATGATCAAAATAAAAAAGATAGTCTTCCGACTATCTTTTATCTTACCTCGCAACGTCCTACTCTGCCACACAGTCTCCCATGCAGTACCATCAGCGCTATAGACCTTAACTTTCCTGTTCGGAATGGGAAGGAGTGTTACCTCTATGCCATCATCACGAGATCTATTAAATTGAAAGATTTTGTTCTTTCAAAATTGCACATAGTTACTTAATGTATTTACAACTTGATTTATATTGGTCAAGCCCTCGACCTATTAGTATCAGTCAGCTAAATATGTTACCATACTTACACCTCTGACCTATC
>JAEZKY010000151.1 GCA_023435985.1 Bacillota bacterium
TTCTACCACAAGGTGGATTAAATTGTTTAGAGATAGAAATCCCAGAAGGAAAAATTCTAAAAAGTATAGATACGAGTGTAACTCCGAATGCACCAGTATACGAAGATGTGCCAGTATCAGAAATAGAAATAGCTAATGAAAAAATAAATGAATTAACTAGTGAAAATGCTGATATAAACTATGCTTTAATGATGGGAGGAATAATTTAAATGCCATTAGTATTAGATTTTGATAAAATACAAGAATATTATAAAGATAAATTTTGGGATAAAGGTATGGTTTGGGATGCAGTTGGTAAAACAAAAATAACACAAGATCAATATACTAAAATAACCAGTGATACTTATCCAACAGATAGACCAAATACTACTGAAAATACACAATCTTAAATATATAAAGAAATATAGACATAATAAAAGAACCTTTTTAAAGGGAAACTGGACAAGGCTAGATTGAAATATATCTAGTCTTTTTGTTATATTCACTTTTTTATTATAGAAAAGTTATAAGAATGTTATAGAAATGGTATAGGAAGTTTGTAAGAATTTTATCATCACATTATTTATAATAATAAGTGAAGATAAAAGTTTAATGCATTGATCTTTATTGAAAATAATATCTAGAAAATTAATAATAAAAACAAATTAGGAAAAGAGCTCTTTTTCACTATTAAGAAAATGGAGAGTGATTAAAAATGGAAACAACAACAAATTATAATTTCAACAAACCTACTGCTGCAGATGTAGTAAATGTGAATATGGATTATCTAAATGATAATGCTGATTTAATGGATCAATCATTAAAAGACTTAGATGATAAAATTACAGAGCATGAAACAGATTTAAGTCATATTCCTTATGCAGTAGCTACAGGAAGTGCAAATTCTTATGAAGTGACTATAAGTCCAGTACCAACAACATACGAAGATGGTATGGCTGTACGTGTAAAGATTAATGATTCAAGTACAGGAGCTAGTACATTAAATGTAAATGGATTAGGAGCAAAAGCAATTGTAGATTGCTATGGAAATCTAATTACAAATGATGGATTAAAAGCTAATACCCCTTATATTATGTGTTATGAAAGTGTAAGCCAGTCTTTTATTGTACAAGGTAAAGGGGGTGGTGGAAACGCAACAGCCAATCAAATATTAGATGGAGTAACTGCAACAGTTGATGGTGGGCCAATAACTGGGACAATGCCAAATAACGGAGCAGTAGTAATAACTCCAAGTACAGTAGATCAAGCCATTTCTGAAGGATATCATAATGGGCAAGGATATGTAGAAGGCGATTCAAATTTAAAAACAGAAAATATTAAAGCAGGAACTAGCATCTTTGGAGTTCAAGGGAAAGATAGCGTTGTTGAAACTAGTGATGCAACAGCAACAGAAGATAAGATATTAGATGGTTATACAAGCTATGTAAATGGTTCAAAAGTAGCAGGAACAATGCCTAATAATGGAAAGCTAGATGCAACATTAGATATAAACGGAACTTATACAATCCCAGCAGGTTACACAGATGGTGGAAAAGTAACTCAAGATATTCCAACCATAGAAGCAGAAACATATATACCAGGAATAGCAGATCAAACTATAGCAAGTGGACAGTATCTTTCAGGTATACAAACAATTCTTGGTGATGCTAATTTAGTAACCGATAATATAAAAGCTGGAGCAAGCATTTTTGGAGTCTCAGGCAAATCGAGTGTAGTTGATACAGAAGATGCAACTGCAGGAGCAGGAGATATTTTAAGTGGAAAAACTGTCTATATAAATGGAGCTAAAACAACTGGAAATATGCCTAATAATGGTTCAGTTTCACAATCATTAGCTATAAATGGAAGCTACACAATTCCAAAAGGTTATCATGACGGAACTGGTAAAGTAACTCAAAATATTCCAAGTAAAAGTGCTCAAACATATAACCCAAGTACATCAACCCAAACAATTACATCTGGGCAGTATTTAAGTGGTAATCAAGTAATTGCACCAGTAACAGGTAATGCAAATGTTAATGATGTAGTAGCTGGAAAAACATTTAGTTCAGCGAGTGGAATTAATCAAGTAGGACAAGCAACTTTACAAAGTTTAGGCGGAAGACAATATGCTACAAATACAGTAGCTTCATCAAGTACCTCTCAATACTTTACTTATACTAATGGTAGTGGGACAAATTTTATGCGATATGTAGTAGTTTCGGGATTATCTTTTACACCTAGTTTAATTGTTTTAGAGAGAGTTGATTCTGGTGGTATAAATAAGTACACTACTGTTTATAACTCAGCAATACCAAATTCTATAATGATTGCTAGTTTTAATGCAGAGACTAATAGTGGTACAAGTACTTATTCGTTAGCTTTAAACTCACCAGCATATGTTAATTCTACAGGTTTTTGTTTACCAACATATAACGGAACATATACTTGGTATGCTATAGGATAAATTACACAATAGAAATAATGAAGGCAATAGATGAGCACCAACAAGAGGTGTTTCTGTTGCCAGTTTTATGGAAAAACACAAATTTCAAAATACATTAAACTATAAAAATTTACTTAAATTCTTATATATAAAGGAATTTGTATTACGATTATTGTTGGATTCAACTGGTATTAAAGTTAAAATAAATATATAGAACGCGCGTTCATTTATTATTGAGATTAAACAAAAGGGGAGAAATGATAAATGAATAAATATTTTAAAAAGTTTGGAATTATGTTTGTGATGCTATTAGCAATTATAGGAGTAGGGATAATTCAACATGGGAGTATTGCAAACGCTGTTAC
>JAEZKY010000168.1 GCA_023435985.1 Bacillota bacterium
GCTGTGATCTGTTCCTGGCATAGTAGGATCGCAGCCATGATCTGCTGTTATAAATAAGATATCGCTTTCTTTCATCGTATCTATAATTTCTTTAAGTCTTACATCAAATTCTTCTAAACCTTTTGCGTAAGATTTAAAGTCATTACGATGTCCCCATTTCATATCAAAATCAACAAGGTTAGTAAAAATTAAACCCTTGTTATCCTTTTTCATATAATCTAAGGTTTTATCTACTCCATCCATATTATCTTTAGTATGAATTGCTTCAGTTATACCCTGACCACAGAATATGTCTTCTATCTTACCAACACCAATAACATCTAATCCAGCATTTTTTATTTTATTTAAAACCGTATCATATGGCGGTAATAATGAAAAATCTCTTCTATTTGGTGTTCTAGTAAAGTTTTCTGGCTCTCCAATAAATGGCCTAGCTATTACTCTTGCAACAGCATGTTCTCCAGTTAACATTTCTCTTGCAATCCCACAAATTTTGTATAATTCCTCTAATGGCACTACATTTTCATGCGCAGCTATTTGGAATACACTGTCTGCTGATGTATAAACAATAACACTTCCTCTTTTCATTTGCTCTTCACCAAGTTCATCTAATATTACTGTACCAGAAGATGGCTTATTTCCTATAACTTTTCTTCCTGTTAATTTCTCAAATTTTTCTATTACCTCTTTCGGGAAACCATTAGGATAAGTTGGAAATGCTTTTTCTGATATAACGCCTCCCATTTCCCAATGACCTGTTGTTGTGTCTTTACCATTAGATGCTTCTCTAAATCTAGCATAACATCCTATTGGTGCTTTTGATGCTTCTACACCTTTAATATTTTCTATATTTCCAAGTCCTAACTTCACCATATTAGGTAAATGTAATCCACCAACTGCTTTAGAAATATTTCCTATTGTATTAGCACCAACATCTCCGAATTTTTCAGCATCTGGCATTTCTCCCATTCCTACGCTGTCTAAAACTATCCATATTACTCTATCTATCATTTACAAAACACCCCTTTCTTCAGTTTACAGTTATCAGTGCACAGTTTACAATTAAGGAGAAACGCAAAGCGTTTCTCATAAAATATATTTTTTTCAAATTCCTTCGGAATTTGCACTTCAACTGTAAATTGTTAACTATCTAACGACTCCATAAATTAATGGAACCGCTTCCCTATTTTCGCTTGTTATATGATAACTTCCAATTATATCTTTCTTTGCCTTTTCTATTTTGCTTTCATCATTTGCATGTATATACGCTAAAGTTTCACCAACTGAAACCTTATTGCCTCTCTTTTTATTTAAAACTATGCCAACTGCTAAATCCACATTATCTTCTTTTGTTGCTCTTCCTGCTCCAAGTTCCATTGCTATAAGTCCTATGTGCTGTGAATCTATTTTTGAAACATATCCTTCTTTTTCACTCTTAACTTCCACAATATATTTAGCTTTTGGTAAAAGTTCTGTATTTTCAACCTGCTTTGGATTTCCACCTTGCGATGCAACAAATTCTTTTAATTTGTTAAGTGCAGATTTATCTTCTATTACCTTAACAAGCATCTTTCTAGCTTCTTCTACAGTTTCAGCTTTTTTCGCAAGCACTACCATATTACTTCCGAGTGTCAAGCATAATTCTAATAAATCCTCAGGACCAACACCATTTAATGTATCTATTGCTTCCTTAACCTCTAGTGCATTTCCAACTGCAAATCCTAAAGGCTGATCCATATCAGAAATTACTGCAACTGTATTCCTATTAACATTCTTTCCTATGTTAACCATGGCCTCTGCAAGTTCCTTTGCATTTTCATAAGATTTCATAAATGCTCCATCACCAATTTTAACATCTAATACAATAGCATCTGCTCCAGCAGCAATTTTTTTACTCATTATACTTGATGATATAAGTGATATACTTTCAACTGTTCCTGTAACATCTCTTAAAGCATATAGCTTTTTATCTGCTGGTGCCAAATCAGCTGTTTGCCCCATTATAGCTATCTTATTATTATTTACATTCTTAATAAATTGTTCTTCACTGATTTCAACCGAAAACCCTTCAAATGATTCTAATTTATCTATTGTACCACCAGTATGACCAAGACCTCTTCCTGACATTTTTGCAACAGGAATACCAAGTGCTGCAACCATTGGTGTAAGTACTAAGGTTGTAGTATCACCAACTCCTCCAGTACTATGTTTGTCAACTTTTATTCCCTCTATGTTAGATAAGTCGAGGATATCCCCTGAGTTTACCATAGCCATAGTAAGATCGCTTGTTTCTCTCATATTCATTTTTTGAAAACAAATTGCCATAAGAAGTGCTGACACCTGATAATCTGGAATACTTCCATTTGTATAATTTTTTATAAAAAAGTTTATATCTTCTGTTGTAAGTTCCAAGCCCGCTCTTTTTTTGCTTATTATATCAACCATTTTCATAGAAACACCTTCTTTCAATTGACAATTGACAATGTACAATTGATAATTAATTAAGAAGTTACTTTGTAATTTCTTAATCTTTTATTTTTAGAAAAGCCCATGGCTTTTCATCTTTAATTGTTCATTGCCAATTGTGCATTTTTTTAATTTACTTACTTTCTTTAACTATAGCGATACTAGCGCTTGCACCTATTCTGCTTGCACCTGCATTTATCATATCCATAGCTGTCTTAAAATCTCTTATTCCACCTGATGCTTTTACTCCTAAATCAGGTCCTACAGTTTTTCTCATAAGAGCAATATCTTCTTTTGTTGCTCCACCACTTGAAAATCCTGTTGATGTCTTTACAAAATCAGCTTTAGCTTCTTTTGAAATTTCACAAGCCTTAATTTTTTCTTCATCAGTTAATAAACATGTTTCAATAATAACTTTAACTATTGCTTTTCCTGCTGCTGCATTCACTACTGCTTCTATATCTTCTTTTAAAAGCTCATAATTTTTAGCCTTCAATGCACCTACATTTATAACCATATCTATTTCATTTGCACCATTTTCGATAGCTTGAGTAGTTTCAAACGCTTTTGCTTCCTTAGTCATAGCTCCTAATGGGAAACCAACAACTACACATGTTTTAACACTACTTCCTGCAAGCTCAGTGCTGACTAATTTTGTGTAACATGTATTTACACAAACAGATGCAAAATTATATTCCTTTGCTTCTAAGCAAAGTCTCTTTACATCCTCAGCAGTGGCTTCCGGCTTTAATATTGTATGATCTATATATCTAGCTATATCCATATTCATTTACTCCTTAATTTTATTTTTTACTTACACATATTAACATATTAAAAATTTCCAGCGAAATTCTTAAATTAATCTGCCTAAATTTACTTTATATATAATATATATTTGAAAAAAGCTGAAAGCTTTTCTTCAAATAAACTGTTAATTGTAAACTGTAACCTGACTAACGTGTTCCTTTTTCGTAAGGCACTCCATCTGCTTTAGGTGCAACTGATCTTCCAACGAAAAGAATTAAAACTACAATTGTTAAGATATATGGTAACATCGCAAGTATTTGTGATGGTATTGCAAAACTTCCTCCACCTAATACAACTGTTAAAGCCTGTGCAAATCCAAACAATAAACATGCTCCATATGCACCATGTGGAGTCCATTTTCCGAAAATAACTGCCGCTAATGCAATAAAGCCTTGCCCACTGATTGCTGTTGGAGTAAATTGGGCTATTATTGCAAGGGTCATAGCTGCTCCACCAAATCCTGATAATATTCCAGAAATCACAACACATGCATAACGTATTCCTGTTACGCTTATTCCAAGAGTATCTGCCGCTGCTGGATGTTCTCCTACAGCACGAATACGAAGCCCCCATTTTGTTCTGTATAAAATGAACCATACAACTATTGTGATTATTATTGCTAAGATAACTGTGATGTCCACACCAAATACCTTTGGTAATTTAACAGGAACTGGCTTAGTCATAGTAGCACCTTCAAATAACAGCCTACATAAAAATAGGGAAAAACCAGAACCTAGTAAATTTATAGCAATACCTGAGATTGTTTGGTCTGCATTAAATGTTACAGATGCTACTGCATGTAACAAAGCCATTATTCCACCTGCAATTCCTGCTGCTAGAAATCCAAACCACGCATTACCAGAATAGTATCCTACTGCTGCACCTGTAAAAGCACCTATAGTCATCATACCTTCGATCCCAATATTTACGACTCCAGATCGCTCAGAAACAACGCCTCCCAATGCTCCAAAAATTAATGGTGCAGAATACATTAATGTTATACCTATTAATAATGTTATGCTACTTAGCATTCTTTTCACCTCTCTTCACAAGTCTATCGGCTAAAACAGGTACTATCCTAGTCAATGCGACAAAGAATACTATGGTACCTATCATAATATTTATTATTTCCGATGGTGCACCTATAGCAGATTGTACTGATTGTCCTCCATATAATAGGCCTCCATAAAGTAATCCGCCAAATATACATCCAATTGGTGAACTTCCTGCAATCAATGCAACTGATAATCCATTAAAGCCATAGTTTTCAAAAGCTGCCAAAGTAGATAGTTTATGAGGTGCAGTTCCCGTAATAATCAATGCACCTGCAAGTCCTGATAGTGCACCTGCAATTACCATTGATTGTATTATATTACGATTAACATTTATTCCTGCAAATTCAGCTGCATCCTTATTTAATCCAACTGCACGTAACTCATATCCTTTAGTAGATTTATATAATAACATTGATATTACTATCGCCATTATAATTGCTATTATAATTCCAATATTTACATCGGTTTTTATTAGTACTTCAGAAAGCCATTGAGTATTTGAAAGTGCTTTAATTCCAGCATCTGAAGTCTTCCAATTACTCAATATGGAAGTGAAACCAGACTCATTAATCATAAAAGTACTTGTTGAATCTGGTTGATGAAATGCATCACTTGCTACAACGAAATTACACAAATATAATGCAATCCAATTCAGCATTATACTCGTTATAACCTCATGTATACCAAACTTCGCCTTGAGTACTCCTACGATGCCCCCAAATATTGCTCCAGCTATAACTCCAGATAAAATTACTACTGGAATCTCTAATACTGCTGGTAAATTCAGCTTTATTCCAACTATTGTTGCAGCAATTGTCCCTATAATATATTGACCTTCAGCTCCAATATTGAATAAGCCTGTTTTAAAAGCAAATGCAACACTAAGACCTGTTAAAATTATAGGTGTAGCCTTAATTACTGTATTTGAAATATATTTAGGTCTTGAAAAAATTCCATTAAAAAGTGCACTAAAAGCATCCATTGAATTATACCCTGCTGCACTAAGTACTATTGCAGAAACTAAAAATCCAAAAAATATTGCAATAAATGTTGAAGTAACTGGCTTTTTAAGAATCTTTGCCACTGTTTTCATTTCGTTTACCTCCCGCCATTAATAAACCTATTGTATTTTCATCAACTTCTCCTTGTTTAAATGTATCTACAATAGTTCCAGCATAAATTACAGCTATAGTGTCAGAAACGTTCATAACTTCATCAAGCTCAAAGGAAACTAAAAGCACAGCTTTCCCCTTATCTCTTTCTCTAATCAATGTTTTATGAACATATTCTATTGCTCCTACATCCAAACCACGAGTTGGCTGCACCGCAATTAATAAATCTGGATCATTAGCTACTTCTCTAGCAATAATAACCTTTTGTTGATTTCCTCCTGATAATCCTCTAACAGGAGCTAGTTCACAGTTATCAGGTCTTATATCATATTGTTTTATCATATCTTTAGTATGCGAAATAATTTCATTATTATTTAAGAAACCATTTTTACAATATGGCTTACTTTTGTATTTTTCTATTACTACATTTTCAGCAACAGTAAAATCTAATACAAGTCCTCGCTTTTGTCTGTCCTCATGTATTGTTGCAACTTTATTCTTAATTACATTTTCAGTTGTAGTATTTTGTATTTCTGTTCCATTTATTTTAATGGTACCGCTTTCACATTTTGTTAGGCATGTAATAGCTTCTATTAATTCCTTTTGTCCATTCCCATCAATTCCTGCAATACCAACGATTTCTCCTTTATGTACCTTAAGCGATAAATTTTTAACTGCATCTAACTTTCTTTCATCCTTCACTGTTAGATTATCTATTTCAAATATAATATTTTCTGGATTTGCTGGTGTTTTATCAACAACCAACTTAACTGAATGACCTACCATCATAGTAGCAAGTTCATCTTCATTTACTTCTTTAACATTAACAGTATCTATATATTGTCCTCTTCTAATAATTGTACAAACATCAGAGGATTCCTTTATTTCTTTTAATTTATGAGTAATTATAATTATTGTCTTTCCATCAGCAATAAGATTATGCATAATGCCTATTAAATCTTCAATTTCCTGCGGAGTAAGTACAGCGGTTGGCTCATCTAATATTAACAAATCTGCTCCACGATATAATGCTTTTAATATTTCTATACGCTGCTGCATACCTACAGAAATATCTTCTACCTTAGCATCTGGATCCACTTCTAATCCATATTTTTTAACTATATTTACTATTTCCTCGCGTGCTTTTTTCATATCTAGCATTCCAAATTTGCTTGTAATTTCACTACCTAGCACTATATTTTGTGTTACTGTAAAATTATCAACTAACATAAAATGTTGGTGAACCATTCCAATTCCATTCTCAATAGCAATATTAGGATTTTTTATATTTATCTTTTCACCGTTAAGATATATCTCTCCTTGGTCAGCTTGATATAATCCGTAAAGCACATTCATTAATGTACTTTTCCCTGCTCCGTTTTCTCCGAGCAATGCATGAATTGTACCTTTTTTAATATCAAGATTTATATTATCTAAAGCACAGAACGAGCCAAACTTTTTTGTAATCCCACGCATTTGCACTGCATATTGTTTGCTAATTTCCATACAAGGTCCTCCCTTAATTTATATGCTTTGCTAACTGGGATTTACTAGTTAGCAAAGCATATGTATTTTAATATTATTGCTTTTTTTGAGTATTATTTACCAAAGGCATCAAAAGTTTCTTTATTATAAGGTGGAACTATTGTACCATCTTTAATCTTATCTTGAATTGCCATAGCTGCTTTATATACTTCTGGATCCATATTTTTATTTTCAGTTGGAATACCTACAGCATTCTCTTTTAAACCATAAGTAAATGTTTGCCCACCAATTTTAGTTCCACTCATAGCTTCTTTTGAAAGATTTTCAACAGCAACATTTGCTAATTTTAATGCTGATGTTAAAACATTATCAGGAGCTAAATATGCTTGGTCACGGTCAACACCTATTGCAAATTTGTTTGCTTCCTTAGCTGCTTCAATTACACCTACACCTGCACCACCTGCTGCATGGAATACAATATCACATCCTGAAGAGAACATTTTTTGTGCAATTGCTTTTCCTTTTGAAGCATCAGAGAAACTTTCAGCATATTGAACATCTACAGAAATATCTTTTCCTAATTCTTTTGCTGCATAAGCTACTCCAGCTTGGTATCCATATTGGAATTGATCTATAATTCCACTTGTTATACCACCAACAAATCCTACTTTATTAGTTTTAGTTGTCTTTCCTGCGATATAACCTACCATGAATGATGGTTCTTGAGCTTTAAACATAACTCCTGTAACATTCGCTGGTGTACTATCATATGCATTATCAACTATAGCATAGTTAACATCCGGATTTGATTTTGCTGAATTTAATATTGCATCTGCCATTGCAAATCCAATACCCCATACTAATTTATTGCCCCCATCAACTGATTTATCTAAATTTGTAGCATAATCTGATTCTTGTTTAGATTCTAAGTAACTTACCTTAGCTCCTTTATTATTTTTCTCGAAGCTTTGTAAGCCTTCCCATGAAGATTGATTAAATGATTGGTCATTTACTCCACCTGTATCAGTTACCATTGCAACCTTAAATTCTTTTTCAGTGCTAGTACCTTGATCAGCTGTTTTAGTACCGCTTGATCCACATCCAGCAAATAATGTTACTGTTATTGCTGAAATTGCTAATAATGATAATAATTTTTTCTTCATTAAATTTCCTCCTAAATATAATATTTAATATTTAAAATCATGAATTTTACATGACCTAAATCTAATAGGGCTGTTATTAATATAAATATGGTACTATATTTTAAATATGTTACCTTTAGCATCATAAATATAAACTAAGATTATACCCCATTGTATATCTTATTTTAATCTTTTTTCTGAACCTCTGGCTACTATTTGCGGTGAAATAATCAGCCTTTTAAGCCCTGAATTATTATTCTTCTTATTATCTATAACTTCACAAAGCATCTCCATTGAAGCTCTGCCTAATTCAATCGGACAATCTTCCATATATGTAATATTAAGTCCTACTATGTCTAAAAAATCTATTTTATCGAACCCTACTATTGCTAAATCTTTAGGTATATCTTTATTTTCCGCCTTTAAAGCCTTTATTACTCCCATAGTCATCATATTGCTACATATTATTAGTGCTGTAGGAGGTTCTTTCTCATTGAGCAGTTTTTTAGTCAATTCATATGCATTATCTAGTTTAAAATCACCATGATAAACATATTTGGTATCAAATGAAATATTACTATCTTTTAAAGCTTTTTGATAACCTATTAGCCTGTCTATTTGAGGTTCTGAACTTAGAAGTCCTGTCATAATTCCTATTTTAGTATGCCCTTCTTTAATCAATAAATTCGTTGCATCAAATCCACCTTTTACATTATCTACAAAAACTCCATTTAACTCCACAAATTTCACATCTGCTGAAGCTAAAATTATCGGAATATTTAGATTCTCTATTGTCTTTATATATCTATCATTGCACTTTGCTTGACCAAAGCCAGGCGTCATAATAATTCCTTTAATTCTCTGTTCTTTAAGTAAATTTAGTGCACGTATCTCTTTGTCTAAATAATTATCTGTATTAAATAAAATTATATTTAAATTATTTTTTTCAGCTATCTCACTAATTCCCTTTATTATCTCTCCAAAGTAAGCATTGGTTATATCAGGAACAATAACACCTATAGTATTAGTTTCACTTTTTGATAAGCTTCTAGCGATTGCACTTGGCGTATAATTCATCTCTTTTATTGCTACTAATATCCTTGCTTTAGTATCTTCTTTTACATATCCTGAATTATTAAGAACCCTTGAAACTGTTGCCGCCGAGACTTTTGCTCGCTTTGCAATATCACTTATTGTTACTGGCATAAAATCCACCCCATTGCAGTATAAAAAAAATACCTTACTGAATCTTTAGCATTTTAAAGACTAAATTTGAAATACTATTCCCCATTCATATTTCTAAGGTATCTTCTAATTTAAGTTAATTTTTTTATTTCTTAAATTATAAATCATAGTGCGACTTATGGTATCGCTTCCACATTTATAATAATATATTCGGAATATGATGTCAATATTCTTATATTTTATCATTTATATCTCATTAGCACACACTATTTTCTTTTATACTATAGTATTCATCTGGATTTCAAGTAATTTTATATTATATTTATGTTAAAAATGTCTACTAATTTTACAAAAATAATTAAATAATATACCTTTTTTACATTGAATTCATATCATTATTAAGAAAGCAATCTAAATATCTACTATTCAGACTGCTTCTTTTCTATTTTTCTTTTAATCTGTTAATAAATCTTTCAATTCTTTTTAGTGCTTCCATAATATCCTCCATTGATGAAGCATAACAAACTCTTACAAATCCTTCTCCAGATTCTCCAAAAGCATTACCTGGAATAACCAGAACTTTTTCACTTATGAGTAATTGCTCACAAAATTCATCTGATGTTACCCCTGTAGCTTGTATGCTTGGAAATATATAAAATGCCCCAAGTGGCTCAAAGCAATCAAGTCCCATCTTTCTAAAACCATTCAATAAAACTCTTCTTCGCCTATTATATTCCTTGCACATTTCCTCTACACTTCCATCTCCACTCTTTAAAGCTTCAATAGCTGCATATTGAGCTGTTGTAGGCGAACACATAAGTGCATATTGATGAATTTTTTTCATAGCTTCTATTAAAATTGAATGGCCACAAATATATCCCAATCTCCAGCCTGTCATGGCATATGATTTAGAAAAACCATTTATAACTAAAGTTTTATCTTTCATTTCAGGAAATGATGCTATTGAAACATGTTTTTCCCCATAACACAATTCTGAATATATCTCATCTGAAATTGCTATAATATCTTTATCCTTAAGCACTTCTACTATTCCAGCAAGCTCTGCTCTTGTCATTATTGCTCCCGTTGGATTATTAGGAAAAGGTATTATAACCACCTTTGTTTTAGGTGTGATAGCTGCTTCTAAAGCTTCAGGAGTTAATTTAAATTCGTCTTCTGCTTTAAGATTTAACACCTTTGCAGTTGCTCCTGTGAAAGCTGTACATCCTTTATATGCTACAAAGCTTGGTTCTGGAACTATGACCTCATCACCAGGACCAACTAAAGCTCTAAGCGCTATATCTATGCCTTCACTTCCCCCAACTGTGACTATTATCTCATTTTCAGGATTGTAATTAAGGTTAAATCTCCTATAAAGATACTTTGATATTTCTCTTCTAAGTTCAATAAATCCAGCATTTGAAGAATAATGTGTGTGCCCTTGTTCTAAAGAATAAATTCCAGCTTCCCTAACATTCCATGGAGTAACAAAATCAGGTTCCCCAACTCCAAGCGAAATTACATCGTCCATCTCATTTATAATATCAAAATATTTTCTTATCCCTGATGGAGGCATATTCTTGACATTATCAAGAATCATATCTTCTAAAATCATATGAATATTGCCTCCCTGTCTTCTAATTTCTTTTCCTTAAATATTTTGCCATGATCCTTATATTTTTTTAATACAAAATGGGTTGCTGTGCTTAATACATACTCTTGCACTGCAAGTTTTTCAGATACGAAAAGTGCTACTTGCTTCATTGTCTTTCCTTCAACAATAACAGTCAGGTCAAAACCTCCTGACATTAAATAACATGCCTTAACTTCTGAAAAATTATATATTCTTTCTGCAACCTTATCAAAACCAACGCCTCTTTGAGGGGTTATTTTAACCTCTATTAAAGCTGTGACTGTTTCACTGCCTGTATTTTCCCAATTTATAAGTGTTGTATAACCTGCTATTATGCTTTTTTCTTCATAATCTCTTATTGCATCTCTAACTTCCTCAACTGTTTTTCCTGTCATAACAGCTATTTGCTCATCACTATATCTACTATTCTTTTCTAAGATTTCAAGTATTTCTTCCATTAGAAATAACCTCCTATTTATTTAATTAACTACTTTTCTTTTTTAAAAAATAAAAAAATCCTCCATCCCAAACAAGGGACGAAGGAACTGCTTCGCGGTACCACCCTAATAAACAATATAAATATCGTTCACTCAGATAGAGTACAATTAATACTCCACCTCTATAACGTGAGGATACGTTATAGCCTAATTAAAAGTTGCATATAATAACTTTTATTTCTCAGCTATAAAATTCAAAGGCTGCTTCCATAAGGCTTCCTTACTAGATCACACCAAACTCTAGCTCTCTTAAAAGTTAACTCTTATATACTATTCCTTATCACCATTTTTTTAATATAAGTATTTGATTAATTATAATGTACATTATAATTAAAATAATCCAAAATAGAATTCATATTTTGTTATAATTTAATAATTTAAATCTTTCTCTATATTATACTAGCAAATGTGTAAAAAATCCAATATAATTTTTACATCTTTTTAATTTTAGTTATAATCTTTTCATTTTCTTTGCAGCTAGTGTAATTTTCTCATGTTAATTTACAAATATAAAAAGGACTATAAAATGTGTTTTATAGCCCTCAAATAAGTTAGAAAAGCTTACTTCTAATTTTATCTATTACTTTGTTGCTTTTTAGCTCTTCTACAGTCACCACACCTTACAGGATCATTTTCAAATCCCTTCTCTTTATAGAATTCTTGTTCTCCTACTGTAAAATCAAATTCTTTTCCACAGTCTTTACAAATTATTTTCTTATCTTCCATTCTAATGTTCCATTGTCAAAGTCATTATACGGCTTTGCAATAGTTCACCTCCTCTTTTAGTTTAAAGATTTTTCTTCTTTATCATTAAATATATTAACCTTTAATTTCAACTTTTATTCATTAATGTTTTTTTCGTACAATCAGGCACAATTAAAAAATAACAAGTCCATCTGGCAGCCTATTTTACATGTCAGCTTTGGACCTGTTATTTATTTTCATGTGTCGTATTCACCAAATTAACACTAGAATTTCTTATAACTTATCGTTGTGCTTTTTCATTTAAACTCTAATTTATTGTTAATTTAAATTCTTCATCTACTAACCTAATTGTACATTCTCCTCCATCACTCAATTTTCCAAATAGAATCTCATCCACGAGCAATGGTTTTATCTTAGATGCGATGACTCTTGCAACTTCTCTAGCACCAAATTCATCTGATGTACCTATTTTAGCAACATATTCAATACATTCATCACTAAATTTAATTTTAATCTTCTTACCTTCAAGCTTAATTTTAAAATCATTTAGTTGCTTTTTAGCAATATTCATTGCCATAGAATCACTCATACTGTTAAATACAATTATCTTATCTAACCTATTTCTAAATTCAGGCGTGAAGAATTTTTTTACTTCTTCCATTATAGCTTCACCCTTAACTTCTCTTTCTCCAAAACCTATAAGCTTTTTACCTATATTCCTTGCACCTGCATTAGAAGTCATTATTATTATTACATTTCTAAAATCGGCTTTTCTACCTTTGTTATCGGTAAGAGTTGCATAATCCATAGCTTGTAGAAGCACACTTAAAATATCTTCATGTGCTTTTTCAATTTCATCTAACAACAGCACACAATGAGGAGTTTTTCTTATAGCATCTGTTAATAGACCTCCTTCTTCATATCCTACATATCCTGGAGGTGATCCAATAAGTTTTGCAGCTGCATGCTTTTCAATATATTCACTCATATCAAATCTAATAAGTTCTATTCCAAGCACTTTTGAAAGACATCTTGCAATCTCAGTTTTTCCAACTCCAGTAGGCCCTACAAATAACATCGATGCTACTGGTTTATCTTCTTCATTTAATCCAGATCTAGACATCTTTATACATCTTACTACTTCTTCAATTGCCTTTTCTTGTGAGAATATATTTTCTTTTAACTTTGCTTCAAGATCTTTTAATGAATTTATTTCACTACTTTCTACTGTCTGCTTTGGAATGTTGCAAACCTTTGAAATTATTTCCTCAATAGTTTTTCTATCTACCACAATCTTTTCTTCTAGGTTTTCATTATGCATTCGAACATAAGCTCCAGCTTCATCTATAATATCTATAGCTTTATCTGGTAAATATTTATCATTTATATATTTATCAGTCAACGTTACCGCATCACTTATAGCCTCATCTGTATAAGTCACATTATGATATTCTTCATAATTACCTTTAAGACCATTAAGTATTTCTATTGCTTCTTTAATAGACGGTTCTTTAACATCTATTTTTTGAAATCTTCTGCTTAATGCTTTATCCCTTTCAAAGAATTTTTTGTATTCATCAAAAGTAGTAGCTCCAATAAACCTAATTTTTCCATCTGTAAGATATGGTTTTAATAAATTCGATGCATCTAAAGCCCCGCCGTTTAAAGCCCCAGCCCCTACAATATTATGAATTTCATCTATATAAACAATTGGCTTATCTTTCTTTTCAATTAAATCAAGAATTCTTTTAATTCTCTCTTCAAAATCGCCTCTATATTTAGTACCCGCTATCACTGATCCTATATCTAGCGAGAACATAGAACTTCCCTTTAACTTTTCCGGTACTTTATTCTCACTTATGAGTTTTGCAAGCCCTAATGTAATAGCAGTTTTTCCAACACCAGATTCTCCCACGTGAATTGGATTATTCTTTACTCTTCTGCATAGAATTTGTATACTTCTTTCTATGATATCTTCTCGTCCTACTAAAGGCTCACTTTCTTCCTTTGCTTTTTTAATAAGGTTTATTGTAAACTTATTAAGGAATGCATCTTCTTTTTTCTTAGTGTCATTATGTTCTTGTTCCACAGATTCTAATACTTTTTCTTCATCTGAATCTTCTTTTATTTCATCTTCATAAGAATCTTGAACTCCTTCATCTAAACTATGGCACAAAATATACAATAAATCCCTCCTGGTAATTCCTTCCTGCTCTAAATAATATCTCGCATAGCTATCCTCTAAATTAAAAATTGCTGAAATTATATGATCTACATCTATAGCGTCTTTACCACTATATTTTACCTGCTCATCAGCTGTTAATATAACTTTTTGGAATTCAATACTTTCCTGTGGTTCTCCTTGACCAATTTTGTTAATATATGTTTTTATATAAGTGCTTAAATTATATCTTAAATTTTCTAGGCTTCCACCGCATTCTTTAATAGCATATTCAACGCTGTCATTAAATGTTGCCGCATATAATAGATGCTCTGGAGTAATATATTCACAATTTCTTTCCTTCGCCTCTTGATATGCTTTGAGTAATATTGAATTAACTTCATTGGTGATTTTCATATCTATGCCTCCTCTACAGTAAGCTTAAATGGAAAGCCTTTTTCTTTAGCCATGGACATTGCAACGCTAACTTTTGTAAATGCAATATCATAACTATATATCCCTGCTATCCCCTTACCTCTTTCATGTACATCTAACATTATTTTTTCAGCTTCTATAATATTTTTATTAAACACAACCACTAGTACATTTATAACAAACTCCATTGTTGTGTAATCATCGTTATACATAACAACCTTATAGTGTTTAGGCTTTTTTATCTTAACTTCATCTTTTTGTTTGGTAACAATATTTGTTTCCATAATATAACGCTCCATTCCTCCTCACACTTTATTTGTTTATTTCTAATTGTCCATATGTTATTCTAAATAGCTATATTTTATCATAATACTTATATTCAGTTAAGAGTTAAAAGTGATATTTTAAAAATTAAGAATAAAGTTTCTTAATTTTTTTATATATAATTTCTAGAAAACCTACAGCTTTCCTCATAAATTTATCTTTTGTCACTTGCTACTTGTAATTTATTATTTACTACTCCTATTACCGTTTTTTCATTCGCGATATAATCTTTTATTATCTTTATGGCCTCTTCTGATATGATCTCACCTGGGCAAACTAATGGTATTCCTGGTGGATATGGTATTATTGCCTCCTTGGCAATATTGCCCTCACATTCGCCAACTTCTCGCCACTCACCTTTTAATCCAAATACCTCATATGGCTCCATCTTTTTTATAGGAATATTTATAAAATACTTTGACTCAGCTTCAGCCATTATACTTTTCATTTCTAGATTTAAGATAGCCTTGTATATTATTTCAAAGTCAGAATCAGTATTGAATGGTGATAAGATCATAACTACGCCTCTTGAAAAGCTCATTTCAGCTTGTATTTTTTGGCTTCTCAAATAATCTAAAAACTTATGCCCACTATATCCTTTAGGAAGTATCATTATATATCTACTTAAGTCAATGTCATAATATTCTTTATGGCTTCTTTCAATTTCCTTCAAAGTTCTGTATTCATACTGCTCATTTAAATCATCTTTACTTAATATATATACTTTTTTCAACTCATTTATTTTTTGCTTCCATTTTTCAGCTTTATTTATTAACTGTTCATAATCATTATCGCCATAATTATCTAAATAATATCTAGCATAATCCAAAGATGCCATGATTAAATATGAAGGTGATGTTGTCATAAATGTTCTTAAATAAAATTCTAACATACTATTTTCTTCATTTACCAAGAGATATGCCCCTTGAGTTAGAGCTGGTAAAGTTTTATGAGCACTTAACACTACATAATCTCCTAAACCCGCAATAGATCTAGGCAGCCTTTTATTTATACCAAAATGAGCTCCATGTGCACAATCTATAATTATCTTCAATCCTGTTGATTTTAATTTTTTTATAATCCCCTCAATATCATAAGTTATTCCAAAATAATTAGGATAAGTTAATATAATTCCTTTTGGATTTAAACTTCGGCTCAATGCTTCATAAATCTTCGTCTCATCTGGTGGCAAAAATACGCCATTCTCATCGTCTATAACTGGCTCAATATAACTAACCTTTAACCTTCTCATAATTAATCCATTATATATTGATTTATGGCAATTTCTTTCAACTAAAACTTCATCACCTTCATTAAATGCTGAAAACATAGCTGCTAAATTTCCACAGGAACTTCCATTGACTAAAAAATATGCTTTCTTAGCTTTATAAGTTTTAGCCAAGAGTTCCTGAGCTTCCTTTATAATACCCTCTGGTGAATGCAGATTGTCCAGAGGATCAACTTCTGTTATGTCTAAGAACCCTAATCTATTAGCAAATTCTTTTCCCAATTCATCTCCTAAAAAACCATCTCCGCCTTTATTTCCAGGCATAGAAAGTAATAAATTATTTTCATCATGATATTTAAGCAGCTCTTGCAGCACTGGCAACTTTTTCTTCATGATTCACCTCCTTATATACAAAATCTTGTTTAAAGAAGGTTTGGTACAAATAATAATTTATGCCAAACCTTAATTTCATATATTTAAAATTTATTTATCTATACTTTTCAAGTCTTCAATAAACTCAAGAACAGCTTCTTCTTTTGTTGCCCATGAAGTTACTAATCTGATTGCTGTATTTGTTTCGTCAATTACTCTTTCAATATTAAATGCATATTTTTCACTTAGTTTCTCCATAATACTATTAGGTAAAATAGGAAATTGCTGATTCGTACTTGAATCACATAAGAATTCATATCCTTTGCCTTTTAAAGCATTCTTTAATAAAATAGCCATCTTATTAGCATGCTTTGCAAGTTCAAAATACAAATTATCTTTAAACAATTCTTCAAATTGAATTCCAAGCATCCTGCCCTTAGCAAGCAATCCGCCTTTTTGTTTAATATAATATCTGAAATCCTCTTTTAATTCATCATTACAAATAACAAGTGCTTCCCCAAAAAGAGCTCCATTCTTTGTTCCACCAATATAAAAAGCATCTACTAGTTTAGCTATATCTTCAAGTGTTAAATCATTTTTCTCTGATTCAAGTGCTGATCCTAGACGAGCACCATCTAGGTATAATAGCAGCTTATTCTTCTTACAGTAATTATGTAACTCTGTTAATTCTGATTTTGTATACAAAGTCCCAAGTTCCGTAGAATCTGATATATAAACCAACTTAGGCTGAACCATGTGTTCATCCCCATGTCCATTTAAAACCTTTTGAATTAAATCAGGTGTAAGTTTTCCATCACTAGTTTTCATTGTAAGTACTTTATGTCCTGTAGCTTCAATCGCTCCAGTTTCATGACAATTAATATGACTAGTATCTGCTCCTATCGCTGCTTGATGAGGTCTTAAAAAACCAGATATAGCAGTAAGATTCACCTGAGTCCCTCCAACTAATAAATGAATATCAGCAGTTTCACAATTGATTCTTTGCTTTAATATTTCAATAGCTTTCTGGGTATGACCGTCAGTTCCGTATCCCTCTGTTTGTTCAAAATTTGTTTCAATTAATGCATTCAATATTCTTGAATGTGCACCTTCGCTATAATCATTTCTAAAACTATACATAAAATATTCCTCCATTTATACATTATTGATTATTTCTATTGTAATATTTTTTAATACTTTACTTCCAATTTCAAATACCATTTCACTTGTTAATTCATTTAAATTATGAATTTCATCAATATATATATTATAATCCCCAAACATGCAGTCATAAGTAGCAAGTTCTTTGGCTAAAATTATTCCTTTCTCTTCTTTAAATAATCTCTGTAGCTTAAAGTTCTTAATCAATTGCTTCAATTGTTTTTCATTGATTCTTTCTTTAAAGCCAGATAGATTTTTTATACAATCCTTTATTAATAAAATAGCCTTATTTACATTTTCTGTTCCTGTACTAAACGTAATTTTATATAATTTTATATAGTTTTCATATGCTATACTTGTAATAACATCATACACAAGCCCATTATTAGTTCGTAATGTATGATATAAGATTGAATTTATACCTTCTCCAAAATATTGATTGAAAATTCTAAGACACTTCATTTCTTTTAAGCTCAACTTATCTATTGGACACAATATCTCAACTCTACACGTTTTTATGCCTTCTTTTTTATCATTGAAGGTTTCCTCTTTAAACTTCTCATATTCAATTTGTTTAATATTTAAATTATTTTTTTCTTTTGCTTTCCATCTTCCAAAACATTTGCATATAATATCTTTCACCCTTGGAAATTCTAATGATGAAGTTATTACAATTGATGCATTCCCCGGGAAATAATATTTATCATAAAACGCCTTTATATCGTCTAATCTTATACTATGTAAACTCTCTTTAGTCCCTATAATAGGATATTTTATTCTTCTCTTCTCAAAGCAATTAAAAAATAGTCTATCTTCGCAATACTGTTCTAATTCCTCATCCCATTCTTTAAGTTCTTCTTTTATTACATCCATTTCTTCTTTAAAACCTTGTTCATTAAAACTCGGATTAAGAATTATATCACTTAGTAAATCTACACCTCTGTCAAAATCCTCATTAAGCAAAGTTCCATAATAAATTACATAAGGATAATTAGTCATAGCATTGTTAAACCCGAAGATATTGCTTAATTCCTCATTTATTTCTTTTTCATTTCTATTTTTTGTCCCTTTATAAACCATATGCTCAGTTGCATGAGCCACTCCATACTTTTCTGTTTCAACTCCTGCACCTGCATTTAATGCTATGCAAATTGATGTGAGCTCTGAAGTTGTATTCTTATATATTAATTTCAGATTATTTTTAAAAACATACTCTTCCAATTTCTATTCTCCTTGTCCACTTAATGGTAACATATCAAGTATAATTAATCCATTCATTCCCCTAATTAACAACATCACAAATTCTATAATTTTATTCTTATATTATAACCTATTTTTTTGACTCATAAATAAAGATATATATTACAATTTGCAATACACAGTTTACAATTAACAATTTCTAAAGAAATACTCAGAGGATTTTTTCAAAAAATTGTTAATTACTGTATTTTTTTATTTACAGCATATATGACTTTATAATAAAAGTCATGCTCTCTCACTAATGTGAAGAAAACATGACTTCTATATAAATTGTTATGTATATATACTGTAATTGTCAATTGTATGTTGTAAATTTTTAATTGCAAAATATATATCTTAAAATTAAAAATTTTACTTATAACTTAGCTAACTAAATCGTATATTTTACCTATACACAGCACAATTATACATACTTGTTAAACTTTTGTGTGCACTTTCACCAGAAATAACATACATTTTTATGAAGCAGGCATTTGAAATTGAGCTACTGAAAGCTCATAATGGGAGCTCATTCCATTTATTGCCTGTCCCGAACTTGTTTCGGGAACATGCAGAAATGGATACATGCTCCCATTTAGAACCTTCCAACGAAAATTTCATAAGTCCGCTAGAACAAATATGTATGTAATTTCGGTTAGCCAACACACAATTCTAAGTTCAAAGTTGCTTATTAACTTTTAGTTTTCTTCACTTTTCAATGCAATTGCACATTCAATTCTCTTCTTCTGCATTTTACATCCAATTTCATAAGGAATATTCATATCGCCATTGAAATTAAAGTTATTTGCCTGACATCCACCACTGCAATAGAATTTAGCCCAGCATTCTTTACATTTAGGTTTGTTATATATATGAGCTTTCTTAAACTTCTTAGCAAGTTCAGTATCATAAGTATCTTCATAAATACTTCCTAGTTTAAATTCTTCTTTTCCTACAAATTGATGACATGGATATACTTCACCTTGTGGAGTTATTGCCACATATTCAAAACCTGCTCCACATCCTGAGATTCTTTTATAAACACATGGCCCGCCTTGAAGATCTATATTAAAATGATAGAATTTAAATTCATCTTTTCCTTCTCTTTTCCTTCTCGCCATTTCTTCATATAGCTTATCATAATTATCAAATATTGTGTCAATATCTTCTTCACGAATTGCAAGCTGATGTCCATTTTCTAACACAACAGGTTCTATCGACAATTCTCTGAAGCCTTCATTAACCATAGCCATTACATCTTCATAAAAATCTGTATTTTCTCTTGTAAAGGTGCCTCTTACATAATAAGTTTTCCCTTTAGTCCTTCTCTTTATCATTTCCTTAATGTTAGGAATTATATCATCATATGATCCGCTCTTATCTGGCTTAATTCTAACTTTATCATTAACTTCTTTTCTTCCATCTAAAGAAAGAATTATATTTCCCATTTCCTTATCCATATAATCCATCATATCTGGAGTTAAAAGAGTAGCATTAGTAGTCATTGTAAATCTAACTTTCTTACCCCATTTTTCTTCATTATCTCTAGCATACTGGATTATTTCTTTTATAGTGTCCATTATTAAAGTTGGCTCTCCACCAAACAAATCAATTTCTATATTTTTTCTTGGGCCACTTCTTTTAATTACGTAATCTATTGCCTTTTTAGCTGTATCGGCACTCATGACACCGCCATGTCCATGATATTCCCCTTCATCAGCAAAACAATACTTACATCTTAAGTTACATCCATGAATTACATTTAAGCAGATAGCTTTTATATAATCCCTATCATCCATAGAGCTATGTGCTATTTCTTCATATTGATCTTCTGAATAAAGAATCCCCTCTTCAGCTAATTCTTGAATTTCATCATAAGCTTCCGAAATTTCTTCTTCATCATATTTCCCACCAAGAGAATCTAACACTTCTTTTTTATTTCTTAATTTATCATCATCTAATATATCATAAACTAATTCATCTACAATATGAACAGCTCCTGTATTTACATCTAAAACAAAATAATTTTCACCTTGTTTAAATTTATGTATTAAAGACACTTTATTTTCCTCCTCAACATATAAGGCATACTCCAGAAAATAAGAAATCCTCATAAACTTATCATTTTCTTTCATATGCCTAAAGTAAGCAGTAGCCATATAGCTACTGCTTCAAAATTAGTTTTCACATTCTAAGTTTGCAACTGTACAAGATGTTTTACAAGCTGATTGGCATGAATTTGCACATTCTTTGCATCCTGGTTTACATAAACTATTTTTAATATTTGGTTTGTTTATAGTTTTTATGTGTTTCATTCTAAAAATCCTCCATTAAAAAAATATCCTTAGATATTATAGCATAATATACAAAACTATAAAAGATTTAGTGAAATCTCTTTTATTTAATATATGTACCAAAAAACTATCTATGATATATCATTTATACTATTTTAATGCACTCCAGAAATTTTAATAAACTCATTTATTATTCTCTTAGCTTTCCGAGGCTCCATAATAATCTGCAGTTGTTCTGACGTCTCAACCACTCCAAGAATACCTTTTAAACTTTTGAATGTACTAATATCAACACTTTTTTTATCCCTTAATATCAATCTTAATCTAGTAATGCAATTTTCAATAGATAATATATTTTCCTTTGCCCCAACGGTATTAAAAATCTTTCTTGCCACTTTAGTAAATTCTGCACTCACATAAATCTCCCCTTTTAACTCATATTCTAATACTATAAAAAAAGCCAACATAATTCATAAATCTAACATAACGCATCGCTGACTGAAAATAAGTATTTAATTATCATTTATAATTTATTTTTAGAAAAAAAATATAACAAACACTTTTCTATAAAACCTAAAAACTAATTTTTTAAGCCTATATGATAAATGCTTGTTATATCTTTTAGCTTGACCGCCTCTCATAGGCAATACCCTTTTTTACATTACACTTATATTATCGCATTACTCTTTAAACAACCGTTCCCATAAACTATGTGCACCCATTTAAAATTCTATAATACAAAATTTACCCCTAAATATATGTAATACTTACCCCTAAACTATTTAAATAATGCAAATAATATAAGTGCCTTACCCTAGTTGATACAATTTTTTAACCCTTTATATTACCACTTAAATCTCTCAACAATTATATTATACATTCACATAAAGCAATTGTGTATTATACTAAAGTATACTTTTTTTGATAAATTGCATATTTTTTTATTTATTTCGGTAATATACTACATAAAAATAAAAGAAATATATGGTTTGCAGCTTTGCATCCATATATTTCTATATTTAAATTATCCCTTTTTCTCTTAGTAAATTTATCGCTATCATTTTATTCTTTACATCTAATTTAAAATAAACAGATGCTATGTGCTTTTTGACGGTGACTAAAGCAATATTTAATTCCTTTGAAATTTCACTTTGTTTGTAACCTTCGTCTACTAATTTCATTACTTCCAGTTCTCTAGGAGTTAATTCTATTTTTTCTTCACCACCATAACTTTTCACATATATCTCATCAAATTCATTACATTTAGCAAGCAACATTTTTGCATACTCATCTTTTCTTCTAATTCCTCTTAGTATAGGCAATATATGTGGTGATAATTCAACGAAGCACATTATAATATTGTCTTCTTTTGCTAATTCCATTGCTTGTATCAATGACTTTTGCGCTTTTTCTATATCATGCAGATTGTACTTAGCAATTGAATCAAATATGTACGAATATAGTATTCCAAAAATATAATTCTTTCTCGAATATATTTCCAGCATAACCTCTGCTTGAATTTCTAATTCAATATAACTCTCTTTAAGTATCATGGCTAATCCTGAAATAATATACCCCATACTCAAATACGGTGAGAATACTTGAAAACTAGGACTGTCATCATCATTAATCCATATATGTATATTATCTAAATTTCCAGTAATTCCATCAATATATCCCAAAGCAATATCTGTCCCATTTAAAAATCTTGGAATGTCTAAACTTTTATATTCACTTATTAAATCAATAAACTTATTTCTTACTTCATACTTATCACCTTTATTTATTGATATTCTTATTAAAAGAAAAAGTGAACAAATTATAATACTTGTTTGATTTTTAGATTTTGCCTTATGCAAAGCTTTATATGCAAATAATTCTCCATTATAAATATCTCCTGTTTCAAAAAAATATTCAGCACTCATCAAATAACTTGCTCCAGCTGCTCCTCCATTTGATATATGATCAAAATATACTATCCCTTTTTTAAAATTCTCTACCAGCTCCTTAAGCTTACCATTTTTTGTATGGTATAAATACAAAAAGTGCGGTGAACCAAAAGTAATTGGCATTTTATCATTTGCAATTTTTGACGTTCCACCATTAAATAGTTCATATGCCTTCTTTTGCTGTTCTATCATTTTTTTAATATCATTAAGCATCAAAAGGCTTTCTAAAAATGATATCTCTCCAAGCACCTGATTTCTATCTTTCAAATCCTCATTTACTTCATGAATAACCCATAGTTCATACAGAAGTTCTTTTCCTGCTTTAGGATTTTCATAAAGTATATAGAAAAATATATGTTTTAAATATGCTATAGGTCTATTTACCTTTTGCTCCATAGTCAATTCATTAAAAACTACTTTAATAATTTTTTTCCATACTTTTGTTAAGTTTATAGTATCATTTCGCTCTATCAAATCAAGTATACGGTCGTAATTCTTCGCCTTATAATAATACTCCATTGCTTCTATATCTTTTGAAATTTTATAATACCACTCTCCGCAGAGATTATTAATTTCATTAGAATCAATATCTAAGGCTACAATTTCTTCTTTTAAGGCACTTCTTAAAATAGAATGCAATGCATAAGTCTTAGATTTTCTATCATATCTTATAAAGCAGTTATTTGATAATAATTCCTTAATCACTTCATTAGATTTTTCATTTTCTGTTATATAAATAGCTTGTTCCAATGTAAAATATTCAACAGGTGCAAGCTTTAAAAGAATCTGCTTTGTCGTTTCGTCAAATTTATCATATACAGCTTTCTTAATTAACTCAGTGGCTTTAGGAATATTATTAAAAGTATTCTCATTATAATATTGTAATAGTGCTAAATAAGTAGCTGAAGTCCAGCCTCCTGTATATTCATATACTTCTGCTTTTTCTTTTTCCGTTAAATTTATCCCATTAATTTCAAAAAACTCTATTGTTTCATCGAAAGTAAATGCTATATCGTCCTGCCACATTACTAAACATTTCTGCTTAAGCTCCAGTTCAACAAATTGATTAGCCGGTTTGTTACGACTTATTATAAGAATATGTAAATCAGGTATTTCCTCTAAAGCTATAACTTTTATTAAATAATTGATATAGAGAGTTTTATAATCATACCAATCATCAATTATTATAACAGTTTTCTGTTTTATCGCGTCACGAATAGTATCAATTATTCTATATACATCCATATTGTTTTTAGGAAATCCATATGCACTTAACCTTTGACTTAATTTAGCATTTGTAGTCTTAATTGCATTACAAAATTTATGCCACATCCAAATATCATCATCTTCTTCATTGGCAGTATCAAACCAAATAGTTTTTATTCCTTTTTTTCTCTCCAGAAAGTTTTTCACAGAAGTTGTTTTCCCATATCCCATAGATGCAGAAACAAAAAATATAGGTACCTCAAAAATTTGAGACAACAACTTATTTACACGCTTTCTATGTAATATTTTAGGTCTTAAAATCTGACTTCTCATAGTATTCCCCTTCATCTAAAACAAATTATACTAAATAATTTGTCTTTATATGTTTAGCATTTCTTTCTTTTTTCTTATTGTATGATAACATTTCGTTTCCACTCCTACACCCTTATAACCGGCTATATTAGTTGCACAACGATATTTTATCACACTTAAAATTCAACTTCAATTTCATTTTCTTACCTATAAATGTTAACGATAATTGTTGAATTTAATATTATTTTCATAAAAATTTCTTATATAATTTTCAACGCCAACCATATTAAGATATTAAGGATACTATCGGCTTTTTTTACAACAATTCTTTAAATTACGTAAAAAAAGCCAACAATTAATTAACAAATTAATTATTGGCCGGTTGCACCACTAACTCCAAATCCCCAAGGTGCCCAAAATAAGGGAATTCTTCAACATTTCCAATTTAATTAGAATATATACTTAAATACTATATTATTATTTATATGTATATTTTACCACATTTTCACGCATGAGTATACATTTTTTGAACTTTTTTCCTATAAATTGCGTCACGCATAAGCATGAAATATAATTGAAATATATTTGCAAAAAATAATCAATAATGCTGTATTTATAAAAGCATTATTGATTATTCTATATTTTATATAGATATATCTCTATGAAACTCTTAGTCCTTATAGTGCAATAACTCTATTTAATAATTGATTGCTTCTCTTTATAAATTCATCCATTTCATTTGCATCTAACTCTTTATTTGCTATTTTAGCTAAGTCCAAAATATGCTCACAAATAAATTTAACTTCACCATTTTTAGTTTCATCTTTATATATTTCCACAAGTTTTTTGATTATAGCACTCTTATTATTTACAACTAGAGTTTTTTCCTCATCAAACATACCTGGGAAGCTCATTCCTGATTTTGCATACATCTTACTCATCTCAGCCATTCTTCTTGATTCTTCAGATACTAGGACAAGTGCTGGAGTTTCTTCATTTTTTAATCCTTCAACAGATAAATTCTTTACTTTATCTCCAAGTTCATTTTTAAATAAATCTTCTATTTCTTTATTTAAAGCCTTTACTGTTTCATCGTTCTCATCAGCTTTACTTCCCAACGTATCTGAAATATCCGAATCTATTCTATTAAATTTAATTCCTGATTCATGCATCTCTAAGAATGAAATAAAATGATCATCTAATGAACAATCTAAAATAACAGCGTCTAAATCATATTCTTTAAACATCTTTATATATTGAGATTGTTGTTTTTCATTATTAACATAGAATACTTTATTTTCATGCTTTTCTTTATTGGCTTCAAGATAGTCCTTTAATGTTATAAATTCACCTTTCAAATTCTTAAATATAATTATTTCTTTAATCTTATCATAGAATTTTTCATCTCTTAAGCAGCCATATTTAATGAATATTTGTATATCTGGCCAGAATTTATTGAATTCTTCTCTGCTATTTTTAAATAAATCAACTAATTTATCTGCAACCTTCTTTACTATATGATTAGAAATCTTTGAAACTTCTTTATCATTTTGAAGGAAGCTCCTTGAAACATTTAAAGGTAAATCTGGACAATCTATAGTTCCCTTTAACAATAGTAAGAATTCTGGAATTACTTCTTTAATATTATCTGCAACAAACACTTGATTATTATATAGTTTTACCTGTCCTTCTGTTGCTTCAAATTCATGAGTTAATTTAGGAAAATACAGTATTCCCTTTAAATTAAACGGATAATCTACATTTAAATGAATCCAAAATAATGGTTCATTAAAATCCATAAACACCTTTCTATAAAAATCTTTGTATTCTTCATCTGTACAATCCTTAGGAGCCTTAATCCACAGTGGATTTGTATCATTCAAAGGTTTTGGTGCCTCTGGTTCAACTAATTCCTGATATTCAGTCCCATCCTCTTTTTTCTTTGTTTCATACTTTGGCTCTTCTTCTGGCTTATTTTCATCTTCCAAATATATTTCTGTAGGTAAGAAAGAACAATATTTTTTTATAATTTCTCTAACTTTATATTCCTCTAAAAATTCTGTACTTTCATCATCAACATATAAAGTTATTGTTGTACCTCTTGCTAACCTATCAGTCGAAACTCCAATTTCATATTCTGTTCCTCCAGAACATTCCCATCTTACAGCTTCAGCACCTTCTTTAAATGACAATGTATCAATTTGAACTTTAGTGGATACCATAAAAGTAGAATAAAACCCTAGTCCAAAGTGACCGATTATATCCCTGCCTTCATCCATTTTATCCTTGTATTTTTCCATAAAATCAGTTGCTCCAGAAAAAGCTACCTGGTTAATATATTTTTTAACCTCTTCTTCAGTCATACCAATACCATTATCAATAAATTTAAGAGTTTTCTTTTCTTTATTTACTGATACTATAACTTTATATGTTTCATCTCCATTAGTACTTGTCTCGCCTAATGAGACTAATCTTTGAAATTTACTAATTGCATCACATGCATTGCTTATTACTTCTCTTATAAATATGTCTTTGTCAGAGTATAGCCATTTCTTAATAATAGGAAATATGTTCTCTGTATCGATTGAAATATTACCATTCTCTTTTATCATTTTATAACCACTCCTCTTGCTTTTTTCAAAAAGTATTTTAGACTAAACAATATTAATTGTCAAATTATTCTTGCTCCATTTTTAGTCTTAAATTTTTGTTTTTAATTATTATTCTCATAATATCTGCCAAAATTATTGCAGTAGCTACATTAGCAGCCATGATTTGTATAAAAAGCATAACCAAGTTAAACAATATAATACACATTACATTTTGCCTATCTGCGCCACTTAAATTTTTATACATCTAAACTTTTGACATTAACGCTTCTTAAAAGTGTAACGTAATTTTTTAAGGAGGTTAATCACATGGAATATACAGTGCAAAAACTAGGTAAATTAGCAGGTGTCAGTACAAGAACTCTTAGATATTATGATGAAATAGGAATTCTCAAGCCTGCGAGAATTAACTCATTAGAATAGTTAATTGCCTACATTTCTTCGACAATCTTTGTTACCCATCTGCACAGATCAGCAGAAAGCTTTTGAGCTGTTTCCACGACTCTTTCATGAGAATGCTTCACCTTTTGTATTCCCGTAGCCATGTTTGTAATACACGCTATTCCAAGTACATCCATACCCAAATAATTAGCAACTATCGTTTCTGGCACAGTTGACATACCAACTGCATCAGCACCATGTCTTCCTATCATTACAATTTCAGCTGCTGTTTCATAATATGGACCTATAAAACCTGCATAGACACCTTCTGCATATTTTATTCCAAGGTCATCTCCAATTTTTTTTGCTTTATCAATAAGTTCTAATTTATATGGTTCTGACATGTCTGGAAATCTTTGTCCTAATCTCTCATCATTCACACCAATTAGAGGATTGTCTCCAAATAAATTTATAAAATCTTTAATAAGCATTAAAGTTCCTGGCTCAAAACTCTTATTTATTCCACCGCATGCATTTGTAACAATTATCTTTTCTATCCCAAGCTTTTTCATCACATATACTGGATATGTAACTTCCTTCATTGTATATCCTTCATAATAATGAAATCTTCCTTGCATTAGCATAACTTCAATATTATTAATCTTCCCAAATACTAATTTGCCTTCATGCCCTTTAACTGTAGATACTGGGAAATTAGGTATATCCTTATAAGATATATCTTCTATATCTTTAACATTATTAACCAAATCTCCAAGTCCTGATCCAAGTATTATTGCTATCTTAGGTTTTCTTCTTATTTTACCTTGTATATACTCAACTGATTCCATTATTTTATCATACATTTTACTTTCCTCCCTAGTTTTAATTATTTTATATAATATAAATTTACAGCATTTCATTAAATAATGCTAGATATTGAAAATAATAGCTCTTCTGTAAGTTTTGATAATTTTACAAGCGTATAACTACGAAAATAAATTCTATATGTGTTTTAATATATAGAATTTATACTTCTTATTTTTCATTTTTATTATTTTCTTTTTTTATCTTTCATCTCATTTATTTTTGAAATTATATCGGGTACCATATTAAGAAGGTTATCCAAATTACCTTCTTCTCTTATTGGAAGCATAGAAACTTCATCTTTCTTTATTACTACTATAGTAATTGGTGATATTCTAGCACCTACGCCTCCACAAAAACCTTCTCCATTCACTCCATTGTTATCAAGCCCGCTTCCACCTCCAGTACCGCCTCCAAAGCTGACACTTATAATTGGCACAAGAGTTATTTCTCCTATAACCTTAGGTTCTCCTACAACCGTTTCTGTTTTTAAAAATTTTTCTAATTTTTCAAATATTGAGTTCATATTTTCTTTTATTGTATTCTTCTCCATAGTTATTACCTCCTAATTTCGAAATACACCCTAATAACTGTTACACATATAAAAGTTAAAAGTTGAAGCAGTTTTAATTTTTTAAGCTGATTATTTTATTTAATAATTCTTTTAGTAATTATTCCCCAATATTCCTATATTTAAATATCTTTTCTTTTTTACATTAAATGTTTTTCATACAAAAAGAGATAGCAAACAAATTTTAATCATTTTGCTATCTCTTTTACTTAGAAAATTAAGATTAGTATTAAGGTACTATCAAATAAATAACATACTCCAAATCTAAAATATACTTAATCTTATACCTCTTATCATTTTTAATTAATTATATTCATTATTAACCACATTTTTATAAGCAATATATGTTGCGTAAAGATATCCACCATAAACTATAACCATTATGAGCGCAGTCACTAGAATCGATTTAAACTGATTTGATGCTCCTAATGCAATTAAGTAATTATTCACCACATTAATTCCAACATATGAATGTACTATTGAAAGTAACAGAGGTAATGCAAAAAATATTGATACCTGCTTAAATATACTTTTATTAATCATACTTTTTGTTGCACCAATTTTCCTCAAAACTTTGTATCTCTCTATAGATTCATTACATTGCGATAATTGCTGAAGTGCAAGTACTGCTGCACTTGCTAGCAGAAATACTATTCCCATATAAATAGCTATAAATAGCACCATTGCAGATAAGCCTCTACTTTCATCATATGCCATTTCCCTTGTCAGTCCCGTAAGTACATAATCAGCTTTTACAGCTTCGCTGTTATGAATTGAAAAATTTTCAAATATTGTAGTTAATTTCTCTTTACCTTCCATTTTGTCATTACCTGAAAAGTTTAAATTTAGCACTTCTCCTGATGGCTCTAGACCACTCACCAATTCATCTGGCACAATTAAATCAAACATACTATCGCTGGTTGGTGAAGTTGAAAGTGCTTCTGTTTGGATTTTTCTTTCTTTTATTTTAAATTGCTTATCTCCTATTTTTATTGAGTTCTCTGTCTCTATAAAATCTTTTACTATTTGTTTTAATGGTTCATAATTAGAAGATACTAATATTTCATCGTCTTTTAAATCTATACTTGTTTCACCTTTCAGATTTCTCATAGCATTGTACTCAGATATTTTAATCATATTTAGTTTTTCAAGAACTTTTAAATTTAACATTTGTTTTTGATCATCTGTTAATACATATTTTTCCAATAAATCTTTAGTACTCATATTATACTCATAGTTTTTAATTGTAGAATACTCTGCATAATCATCTAAATTGTAGTTTAGCTGTTTTAATGTATCAATAGAAGAAAGAGCTTTATTATCTTTTTTAGCAAATACCTGAATAGATGCATCAAAAGGGGTTTGATTCTTCAGCGTGCCCTCCATAGAATTTTTAATACTTAATCCAGATGCTAAAGTCCCTATGGTAACAAATAACATTAAACAAATTATTGTCATTGAAATAAAATTAGTATTAAATTTACTTGAAATCTGTCTCATAGTAAATATGTTTAACTTATATAAATACATATTTTTGTTTTTCTTAATCACAAAAAATGTGACTGCTGCAATTCCAAAAAAGAAAAGTGCAGTTCCTACAATTCCAAGAGCTATTGCTGCCTTAAATCTATTATCAAAAAAATTCAATCCTACCTTATTCACTAAATGATAGGCAAATCCTAAAGCTATTATCGAAAGAATTAAAACACTTGCTCCTAAGTAAGGATTTCTAATCCTTACTCTTTCATTTTTCTTATCACCACATAGTAAATCAATTAACTTATATCTTGAAACAATAACCACATTAAAAATCATTACTAACAGATACATTATCCCAAAATATAAAATTGTTTTTAAAATTGCATTTGTTGAAATTACAAAACTATATTTAACCATCTGCACTGCAAAAAGTTTAGCTGTAAATATAGATAATACTTGTGAAAATAATAATCCTAGTAACATTCCTGCAACTAGTGATATTATTCCAATATACAAGGTTTCAAAGAATAATATTTTTGACATCTTTCTTTTAGCCATACCTAAAATCATATAGATACCAAATTCCTTTTTTCTTTTACTAATCAAAAATTTGGTAGCATAAATTATTAAACATCCTAAAATAACTGATACTCCAACTGATATAACCGAAATCATCTGTCCCATAGCTATAACGTAATCAGTTTGCCCCTTATTCATATCTGCCATTACAGCTTGGGATTCAATAGAATTAAAACTATAAAATATAGCTACTGCAAAAGTTAAAGTTAAAAAGTAAATAGTGTAATCTTTGAAACTCTTCTTTACATTATTAAGTGCCATCTTAGAATACATCTTTAGCGTCACCTCCAAGAAGAGTAACAATATCTATTATCTTGTTAAAAAATTCTTTTCTAGAATCATTACCTCTAACTAGCTCATTAAAAATCTTTCCATCTTTTATAAATAATATCCTATGTGCATAGCTTGCAGTAAAAGCATCATGAGTTACCATTAAAATAGTTGCCTCTAATTCCTTATTTAATCTTTCAATTGAATTTAAAAGTAATTTAGCTGATTTAGAATCTAAAGCACCTGTAGGTTCATCTGCTAAAATAAGCTTTGGATCATTAACTATTGCTCTGGCGCATGCAACTCTCTGTTTTTGTCCTCCTGACATCTGATAAGGATATTTATTTAAGACTTCGGATATTTCTAAACTTTCAGCTGATTTTCTAACTAATTCGTGAACTTCATTTCCTTTTTTACCTGCTATGGTTAATGCTAGTGCAATATTCTCATAAGCAGTTAATGTATCTAATAAATTAAAGTCTTGAAATATAAATCCAAGCTTATCTCTTCTAAACTTTTCTAATTTTTTACTTTTTAATCTAGTAATATCATCTTCATCAATTACGATAGCTCCTGTCGTTACCTTATCTATTGT
>JAEZKY010000169.1 GCA_023435985.1 Bacillota bacterium
ACATTAGACTTATATAGAGTAATCATCTGCCTGTTAAACTTTTGCGTACACCTACACCAGAAATTACATAAATCTAAATTTAGATTTATCTATATAAATAAATTGATATCTAGACTTATATAATAAAAGTACTTGCATGTTTGCTAGATCTTAAGTTGATATCTTCACTAGAAATCATAAATATTTTTTATGAAGAAAACATTTAAAAATGAGCTGTTAAAGGTTCTTAGTCGTAGGTTGTATCCACTTTAGCTTGTCAAACTGAAAGTTGGAGCACGCTAAAGTGGATACAACCTGCAACTTAGAACCTTCAGCGACATTTTTATAGTTTTTCGGAATAAAAATATTTATGATTTCGGTAAGTTACCACCTAAGTCTAAAATCAAAGTTGTTTATCTATAAAATTGGATACTTATATTTATGTACTAACTAAGGGCATATTTCGAATACTCTATCTAATCTTGTTAATTTGAATAATTTTTCTACTTCAGGTTTTAGTGTCTTTAATTTGATGCTTCCACCTTTTTCTGCACACTTTTTATAAATAGATACTAATGCTCCAAGGCCTGTACTATCTATAAAATTACATTGGCTAAAATTGAAAATAAAGTTTTTCTGCCCTTTTTCTATCAACTTATTTATTTCAATTCTAAAGCTTGCTACTTCATCTACAATGAAATTTTTAGGTATATTTATAACTGTACTATTTTCCATCATTATCACCTCATAGTTTAAATCTTTCCACAAGTTTAGTTAATTCTTCAGCCATTGCGCTTGTTTCCTGCGCTGTTGCTGTGAAATTATTTATTACATTTGCCTGTTCCTCTGATGCTGAAGATACATTCTCACAATTTTCAGTATTACTTTCAGTTACTGTAGCTATCTCATTGATTAATTTAACAACTTTATCTGAAGATGCAACTTCATCACTTGTGATCTCAAGTATTTCACTAACATGTTTAACTATCTTTTCTATGGCATTTCTTATGTCTACAAACGCTTTATCTGTTTCTGATACTATCCTTACTCCATTATCAACTTCATCCTTTGCTCTTCCCATTGAACTTACAGCATTTTGTGTTTGCTTGACCATTTCACTAACTAGTGTAGCTATTTCCTTTGCTCTATCATTTGTTTCTTCTGATAATTTTCTTACTTCTTCAGCTACAACACTAAAGCCTTTACCATGTTCTCCTGCTCTGGCTGCTTCTATAGACGCATTTAATGCTAAAAGATTAGTTTGCCCTGCAATATCATTTATGGTATTTACTATTCCATCAACTTTAGCAGATAATCCATTAAGTGTTTCAAGCGCTTCTGCTGTTTCTTGACTTCCACTGCTTATGACATTCATTGCTTTTACAGTTTCTTCTACTTTTCCTCTTCCAAACTCAGCTACATTCATTGTGTTAGCAGCATTTGAAGTTGTTGCTTCAGCTCTATTTTGTGCAAGCTGTACTAAACTTGACAATTGTACTAAAACTGTTGAAATTTCTACTATAGATGCATTTTGCTTTTCCGCATCTTCTGCTACTTGATTTATAGTTGCAGTTATTTCCTCAGTAGTAGCACTTATTTCTTCTGATGATGAAGCCATTTCTTCTGAAGCTGCCGTTAACTGTTCTGATGCTTCTAAAACATTTTTAACTATATGATCCTGATGTCCTATCATGTTATTAAAAGATTTTTCAAGTTCTGCAATTTCATCATTACTATCTACTTTAGCTTTAACAGTTAGATCTCCTTCTCCTGCACGCTTCATTAGAGCTTCCAGTTTATTAATAGGATTTATGATTCCTTTAGTTGAATACAAGTATGCGCATAACATAGCTAAAATAATAGATATTATCATAATACCAATTGTATAATTTCTAATGCTTAAAGCTGCTGACATATAATCATCATAATCTGCTGTAACACCAATTACCCACTTATCAGCTGCCTGAAAAACAACATATTTTTTATTAGAGCTATAAAAACCATCAGTAGGTTGACCATCTTTTACCTGACTTATCATAGAAATCAAATCATTACTTGCGCTCTCTTTTAAAATTTTATCTTTATCTGGATGATAATCAAACAATCCATTCTTATCAGTAATAAATGCATATCCTGTTTGGCCAATTTTTATTTTCGATGCATAATTCGAAATACTTTCAAAATTTATACTTCCAACTAATGTTCCAATAACCTTATCTCCATCTTTAATTGGATAAGCTATAGAAATCCCTTCATTTCCTGTAGTTCTGGATATTAATACATCACTAACTGTTTCTTCTCCGCTAAGTGCTTCTTTTATATATGCTCTATCACTCAAATCTATATCAGGCTCTATTGACTGATTATTAATAACTTCCTTACCTGATATATCAGTAATAATTAATACTTCCATATTATCTTTGTTTTTATCTTGAACACTTTTGATATAATCATAGGCCTTTTCTTTATTTTCTGGGCTTAAATTTTTAATTGCAGTATTAATATCTCCATTTAAGCTAGCCACTTCTAAAATACGTTTTAAAGAATCTATTTTTTCATTAATCAAATTCGCTGTACTTGCTGTCTGCTCACTTAATTGCTGCTGGACTGACGCTTGTATTGATTTACTTGACATCTCATATGAGATATACCCTAAAATCCCCATTGGTATAGTAATTACACAAAAAAATGCAATCATTAATTTTATTTTTAAAGAAATTTTCATTAGCCTGCCTCCTCTGTTGTAAAAAATAGTAAAATTTATTATATTGCTATGAAATATATTTTTTCATAATTATCGAGTTGTCCTTAAATTCTACTTCATCAGTATAACATCTTATAATATACAACCCTCTTCCGCTTTCTTCTAAAATATTATCTTCATTTATTTCTTTATACGATTCTAGATTTTCAATTCCACTTCCACAATCTGTTACCGTTAATGTCAATTTTTTTTCATCTAATTCCCACGTCATATGTATAGGTTTATTTTTATCACTTTTGTTCCCGTGAACAAATGAGTTATTAAGTGCTTCCGATATAATTAATTTTATTTCAAAGCACTGACTTTTCAAATTTAATATTTCTATTAGTTCATCTAATTTATTATTTATATTATCCAAACCATAAAATATCATCTCATTTTCTGTATTTCGCATATTCAAAATCCCCCCCTTTTACCTAGTATTATCGACTTTAAGATTAAGTTAACTTATAATAACTCATACTTTAATCTAATGTTTATAAACTTCATCATAAAGTATATAATTATTAATTTATTTATATAAATTTAAATATTACATAAGTTAGTATTTTAGTACACTTAATTACATTAATAACATCTATTGTGTCCATTACATTATTACACTTTTCATCCCAATTTTCAACATAGGGAATGATTGTTATTCTCTATATTTATACAAAATATTTCATTAATAATATATGTATATGATTACTTTAACAACTTTCTCCATGTACGAAAACATATAAAAAGACCATTTAAAGATAAATATAACTTTTCTTTAAACAGCCTTATGTTTAAAACCTTAAATATATTAACAATTTACTTGTGCATTAACAGTTACACTTTCTTGTTGATTTTCTTCAGCATTTCCTTTTACTACTAACTTAACTAGCTTTTCTCCATAAGGAAGACAAAATTGTATAAAAGGTCCTGTTGATACAAGAGCTAATATGGTTCCTATTCCAATTGTTCCTCCCAGAATAAATCCAATTATTAAGTATCCTGCATCTAATCCTATTCTAATCCAACGATACTGCACCTTAGTTCTTCCTTGAATTATAAATGGAACTATATCATTTGGTGCAACGCCCAAATTGCTTGCCGATTGTATTGAAAAACCGATAGCAATTATGAAACATCCTACTAAAACTAATATTGCTTTTACAATATAATTATAAGAATCTACTGGAAAATATGAAACTACCTTTACTCCTAAATCTATTATTGGACCTACACCAATAACACAAATTATTGTTCCTACATTTATTCGTTTTCTTTCAACTAAGAGTATTATTATAAATAATGTTATTAAAATAATCATATTAGCAACTCCTGGTGTTACTTTAGAAGTACCTGCTATCAATTTAACCAGGATAAAATTCTTTAAGCTCGTATTGTTTAACGTTTTCGCTAACCCTTGAGTGAAAACAGTAAATGTGTCAGAGCCTATATTAGTTTTTAGAAATAGTGCAACTCCAAATTGAATTATACTCATTCCTACGAAGAATAAGACTAGTCGTTTAATAAAATTAATTGCTTGGTTCATTTTCATCTTCCTTTGCTACATATTTTTCTACCTTTTTTACTACAACTAAACTTCATTTAAAACATTTATGTATGTAAATGTTTTATTTATACTACATAAAATTACTATGTTATTTTATTAACAATATGTATTTTATATTATTAATATTGCTTTGTCAAAGAAAAAATCACCTTCACTCAAAATAATTCAAAACTAATCATAAATAATGATGCAAATGATTTATATCTATTTTATCGATATTCAGCTATAACTTAATTAATAATGATATATTTATAATCTAATTTGAAGAATTGGTATTTATCCAACTTTATTATAATAATTTTGATGTATTTAACTTAAAAGGACACTTACCTAGTTAATTAATAAGTAAAATTTAAAATTTCTACTTAAAATTCTCACCAGAATAACTGCCCAGTATATATCTTTATTCTAAAATGTGCACTTAAATGATTTGTTTCTCTTGTAAACACTCATCTATAGCTTTTGCAGCCTTCTTACCTGCACCCATAGCTAAGATTACTGTTGCTGCTCCTGTAACTGCATCTCCACCAGCATATACACCTTCTTTAGTAGTAAGACCTGTTTCCTCCTCAGCTACAATACATTTTCTCTTGTTAATTTCTAACCCCTTAGTTGTTGATGAAATTAATGGATTTGGAGAGGTTCCAAGTGACATTATCACAGTATCTACTTCCATAATAAACTCTGATCCTGGAATTTCAACAGGGCTTCTTCTACCTGATGCATCTGGCTCACCAAGCTCCATTCTTATGCATTTCATACCTTTAACCCATCCATTTTCATCTACTAATATTTCTGTTGGATTGGTCAATACATCAAATATTACTCCTTCTTCTTTAGCATGATGAACTTCTTCTGCCCTTGCTGGAAGTTCAGATTCTCCTCTTCTGTAAACTATATGGCTTTCAGTTCCAAGTCTTAATGCTGTTCTTGCTGCATCCATTGCAACATTTCCACCACCAACTATTGCAGCTTTCTTTCCTATTCTCACTGGTGTACTATATCCTTCTACCGCTGCCTTCATAAGATTCACTCTTGTTAGGAATTCATTAGCAGAGCAAACTCCATTAGCATTCTCTCCTGGTATTCCCATAAATCTTGGAAGACCTGCTCCTGATCCTATAAATACAGCTTTAAAATCTTCTTGTTCAAATAATTCATCTAATGTTATAGTTCGTCCAATTATAACGTTAGTCTCTACTTTAACACCAAGCTTTTTGATATTCTCTACTTCATTTTTAACTACTTTCTCTTTTGGAAGCCTAAATTCTGGAATACCATATTCTAATACTCCTCCAGCTTTATGAAGTGCTTCAAAAATTGTTACATCATAACCCTTTTTAGCTAAGTCACCAGCACAAGTTAAGCCTGATGGTCCGCTTCCTACAACTGCAACCTTAATTCCATTCTTAGGTTCTGTTTCACTTAAATCAACATTATGTTGCACCGCCCAATCAGCTGTGAATCTTTCAAGCTTTCCTATAGATACAGCATCACCTTTAATTCCTAGAACACATTTACCTTCACATTGCCTTTCCTGAGGACATACTCTTCCACATACTGCTGGAAGCGAACTATATTTTGAGATTTCCTTTGCTGCCTCTTCAAATTCACCATCTTTAACATGTGCTATAAAACCAGGAATATTTATTGATACTGGACATCCATCTATACATTTAGGCACTTTACAATTTAAACATCTTGAAGCTTCCTTTGTTGCTTCTGCTTCATTATAACCAAGGCAAACTTCTTCAAAGTTTGTGGCTCTGACCTTAGGATCTTGCTCTCTTACTGGTACTCTAACCATTCTTTCATTCATATCCATTACTTATCACCTCTGCATCCACAGCCACCATGACTATGTGTATTTCCTTCTTCAGCTTCAAGCTTAGCCCTGCCTTCTTCAGTTTTATATAATGCTTGTCTTCTCATTGATTCATCATAATTTACTAGATGGCCATCAAATTCTGGTCCGTCAACACATGCAAATTTAATCTCATTTCCAACTGTTACCCTGCAAGCTCCACACATGCCTGTACCATCAACCATTATAGGATTCAGACTTACTATGGTTGGAATATTTAATTCCTTAGTCAGCATAGAAGTAAATTTCATCATTATCATTGGTCCAATAATAACAGCATGGTCATATTTTTTTCCTTGATTATTAACCAATTCTTTAAGCATATCTGATCCAGTCCCTTTAGCTCCATAAGATCCATCATCAGTTGTCACATAAAGATTTCCAGATACACTTTTTAATTCTTCCTCATATATTAATAATTCCTTGCTTCTGCTTCCTAATATGACGTCTACATTGATTCCATTTTCATGCATCCACTTGACTTGTGGGTAAACTGGTGCTGCACCAACCCCACCTGCTATAAATATAAATTTCTTTTTCTTTAACTCCTCTACACTTTCATGTATAAACTCACTTGGCTTACCAAGAGGCCCAACAAAGTCAGCTACGTATTCCCCTGGATTATATTCTGCTAATTTCTTTGTGCTTTGGCCAACAGTTTGAAAAACTATTGTTACCGTTCCTTTTTCCCTATTATAATCTGCAATTGTTAAAGGAATCCTTTCCCCCACTTCGTCATTTTTTATAATAATGAATTGCCCAGGCTTTGCAGCTTTAGCTACTCTTGGAGCTTCTATCTCCATAAGAAATATATTATTTGTAAGGCTTTTTTTATTAATTATTTTATACATGCATAACACCCCTTTCGAATTGTTAAATTTTTTTTCTTATACTATAATTTTACAACTATTGTTCTGAATTTTCAAAATAATTTTTATTTTTCTACATAAATTTATATAAATTAATCGCAAACCATGATTTTTATTCGTAAAATATAATAAACCTAAATAATAAAAAGGACTTGAATATTACAAATCCTTTTTTATTATTTAGGTTTATATTAAATTACTTATCTCTTATACTTTTCTTCACTCTACATAATAGGTAGTACTATTTTAAATTCAGTAGCAGTCTCATTGCTTTTGACGTATATTTTTCCATTATAGCTTTCCACCAAATCCTTTGCTATGCTTAAGCCGTACCCACGATTATTATCACTGTTTTCTTCTGTTGTAAATCCAAATTTAAAAATTTCATTTAAGTAATTTTCCGGGATTTTAGGACCATTATTTTCTATCCTCACTACTATACTTCCTAAATACTCATAACTTTTGGCAATTATTATACCTTCCCCGTTCATTGCTTTAACTGCATTATTTACTATACTTGATATTACTTTATAGAACTCCATCTGACTCATCTTTATAAATGCGAAATCACAATTTTCTTCAATTATTACATGTATTCCTCTATCTATAGCTGGCTTAAGTGCAAGTGACAACACTGATTTACTATCTATAGTCACCTCTACTGCTGTTGGTGTTGATTCATTATTATTTATAATATCTGTTAATGATTTTTTTAAATCTTCAAATCTTTTCATTAGACAAAGTCCATATAAATAAGAAATTTGTGCTCCATAGTCATGTTTTATTTTTCTAAGTTCAATATTTTTAGTTTCTAAAGCTTCATTTAATTTATATATCTGTTTTGACTTCTGATAAACTTTCCAAAAGTAAATTAATATTGCTATAAAGGATATAAAAAATATCATATATGTAATATTTTTTATCAATTGACTTTTCCCTATAAATGCAGCTGAATACGAAACTAATATAAAGTCTAAAATAAAGCTCATTATTAAAAATGCTATGGAAAATTGCTGATAAATTATAAATTTATAAAATTGATTTATATTCCTTATAAATTTAAAATATATTAATAAAAGTATCCATACTGGAACATAAATTATAAATATTTCTTCATAATCTATATACTCATTTGGAAATGTTATTCTTGCAAATTCAAAAATTAGATTTCCGAATATAACATAATACATTTCTAAAATAAAATAAAATACCGTATATGCCGTTAATGCACCCCAAATATTTTTTCTATATAATATAACCAGTAAAATTAGACCTGCTGCATGAGATGAGAACATAGTTATCTCTGGATTATTTTTAAATGATACCATAAAAAATTGACTTATTAAAAAAAATAATAATGTCATTATAATTAGTTTATTTTTATTTACTTCTTCTTTTTTATCCACACAACTGAATATTGTATATGTAAATGCTATTGATTGCAATATTGAAGTTATTATATAAATACTAATTAATGCCAATTTGTGCCCCCCTTAATTTATTTAGAACTATACTCTCATCTTAAGTTCTTCACTAATTCTGGTATTTTCCCACACATGAGCACAAAAATAATGCTGGTTCTGATGTGCCCCAGCGCTCCTATACCTTTTTAATTTATGTAATAATTTTAACCGTTTCCGCAAAACTTATATCTTGAAATTAGTAAATAGATTTAATTTTCCCTTTTATTAAACATTAACATCACTTCAATAGAAATCGTCCAAGTTATTAATGCATAATAACTACTATAATTATATAAGATTATAGATAATAATCCAAATATTATTGAAGTATAT
>JAEZKY010000204.1 GCA_023435985.1 Bacillota bacterium
TTTTCTGGATTACAATCAAAGTTTTCATTACTGCATATTTTTTCTTTAGCGGTAATTACTATACTCGTAAATTTCAAGCCATCTTCCCTCAATTTTTCAAATGTATCTTCAGCAACCTGCCTATTTATGGTCTTAGCTGTTAAATATATAATCCTTTCACCAATTTCTTGTCCTAAAGCTTTTATTGCTGGGAATATAGTTGATATTGTTTTTCCTATTCCGGTTGGTGCTTGTGCAAATAACACTTCTTTTTCTTTCATTATTTGATATGATATACTTATTAATTTTCTTTGTCCCTCTCTATATTCCTTAAAGGGAAATTTAAGAGTTTTTATAGAATCATTTCTTTTATTTCTTTGCTTATAAATCAAACTAATAAAATTTTCATATTCCTCTAATATTCCTTCTACAAATTTCTCCAATTCCTCTATAGTAAATTTTCTTTCAAAGCTTTTAACTTCATTTGTTTCAAGCTGCATGTAAGATAGCCTCACATATATATTGGAAATATTATTTTGTTTACCATAGATTAAAGCGTATACTTTTGCCTGTGCCCAATGCACTTCATTTGAATCATCTATGTATGAAAAACTTTTATATGTTGATTTAATTTCCTCAATTATTATTCTATCATCTTGTATTATAATACCATCTGCTCGGCCTTCAATATTTATTAAACTCTTTTCTGTTTCAAATATATAATTTAAATATACTTCTTTTTCATAATTCTCATAGATACTTGAATTATCTTCTTGAAGTTTTTGATGAGCCCTTGTTCCTTCTACCGCTCTGGCACCTCCTGAAAATCTATTATCTATATCACCATTTTTAAGACAAAACTCCACTAGGTTTCTTACAGATTCCTTTATTACAATTTTAGCCATTTTAATTCTCCTCGGTAATAACTGCTGATACCTTTTAAATTATCAAAATTTAAACTTTAAATGTTTTATCTTACATATAAAACACTTACTTAATTTGTATTGTAGAAATTCAAGTACTCATTAAGTAAGTGTTTTAAATATGTTCACATTTTAATTTTATTACTCTGTTTCGTATTCATTAACTATTCTTTGAACTAGCTTTTTAATAACGCTTGCCTGAGCTATTAATGATAGAACTAATAGGAAGATTTTTATTCTTTCCTCATCATCTTCTTTTAAGTCAAAATTTTTAATTATCTCTTCCATTTTCTTTTCATGATTTAAGGATGTAAAAAAATAATCATCAAAACTTTCTTTTTGTATTTGTGTAAATGTTTTATAAGCATCATCCCATGATAATATATCATCATTTCTATCGTTAATTTCATTAAAAGCAAGTCTAAAGACTTTTTTTATTTCTTCTGTTGTTAAAAGCGGTCTCATATAACCGAGTAATACTAACTGAACTAAATGCATTTTAGTATATCCTCGCTTTTTACCATCTTCTGGTTTTGTTATAACTTCACTTTTAGTATAATTTTGAACAATGTTATTTGTAAATCTTTCACCCACAAATTTATCATTCAAATAATCTATTACTTGAGATAAAAACAAATCATATTTGGGAAGTTCTTCATATGAGACTGAACTATTTTTGGACATTTCCTCTGCTAACTCTTTTATATAATTAGAATCAAATTTTTTTCCCATTTTATACACCTATACTTTCCAATTTTAAATATATATACATTATAGAGTAATTATGAACTCGTTACAAGTTACTCTAAACAGTGTGTCGTTAATTTTATTTTCCTAAACATATATTTTCCCAAATTATTATAATTATATGAATAACGAGATTTAAAACAAACTGCTTTTAAAAAAATATCTAATTTATGTAATTGCTCGACATTATCGCTTATAATCTCCGTGTTTCTGCAGAATAGTTAATATACTGATTTTATTCTTTTTTTTGTAAAATAAATTTAGCATATTATAGACAATTTACTTGCTTTACACATTAATATTTTTCAATTGTTGTTATAAGTTGGGTTTATTGATTCATTTTTTAAAATCCCCACTATAATTTAGTAAATAAATCTTCTTGACTTTTCTAAAATATGGTAGTATATTTTATATAAGATGTTTATTAAGGTTGAAATTTGTAATTTCTTATAAATAAAGAGAAATATCCATTGACTTTATATTACATACTTGGTAATATATCATAGTAGAATGTCGAATCATGGAATTAGGAGGAGTTTTTTATGAAATCAACAGGTGTAGTTAGAAGAGTAGACGAGTTAGGAAGAATAGTTATTCCTATAGAACTTAGAAGAACTTTAGATATTGCTGAAAAAGATGCATTAGAAATTTATGTAGACGGTGAGCAAATAATCTTAAAGAAATATGAACCAGCTTGTATTTTCTGTGGAGATGCAAGAGATGTAATTAACTACAAAGGTAAAAACATTTGTACTAAATGTTTAGATGAAATTAAAAATAACAGATAATATTTTTATTTAATAAGTTTACCTATTGTAAAATAATAAATAAATTATATATTTATTTTTAAAAAGACTATCTCAGTAACTTCGAGATAGTCTTTCTTCTGTAAAATTGTTTGTTTTAATTAGATTAATGCTTTTCTCAAATAACTAATTAAGTAATATATTATATATCAGTCGAAAACTTATACACTTCACTTTTAGGCAATTCTCTTTCTTTAGCCACAAGTTTTATTGCTGATTTTTTATCCATTCCTTCATCTATGTGTTTTCTTATATGATCTTCAATAGATAAATTTGCCCATGCTTCTCTTTGCTCTTCTTTTATTTCTTCAAGCTTTTTTCCTTCCATAACAAGGACAAATTCTCCCCTAGGCTTATTTTCCATGAAATATTGGACTGCTTCCTTTATAGTACCTCTAAATATTTCCTGATATACTTTTGTCAATTCCCTGCATACTGCAATCTTTCTATTTCCAAATGCTTCATCTAAAAATATTAACGTATCTAATAATCTATGCGGTGCCTCATAAAATATGATTGTCTCTTGACTTTGTAAAAGTTCCTCTGATATTACCTTTCGGTCTTTATTTTCTCTAGGTAAAAAACCTCTAAATAAAAATTTAGTTGTATCTAAACCAGAATAAACTAAAGCTGTAGTTATAGCAGTTGCTCCTGGAAGAACTTCAAAATCAATCATTTTTTCTATACATCTTCCGACAATAACGCTTCCCGGATCTGATATTCCAGGTGTTCCTGCATCTGAAACCAATGCTATATTCTTGCCTTCTATAAGCAAATCTATAATCTTGTCACTTTTAATCTGCTCATTAAATTTATGATAACTTATCATAGGCTTTTTAATTTCGAAATGATTTAACAATTTTAATGTCTGCCTTGTATCTTCTGCTGCAATAAAGTCAGCCTCTTTTAAAATTTCTAACGCTCTCAATGTGATATCTTTTAGATTTCCAATTGGAGTGGGCACTAAATATAACTTTCCGTTGCTCATATCATATCCTCCAGTATATTGAATCAATTTCCTTAGTATACTTTCCATTATTATCATAAACATATAATGGAGCTTCCCATTTCAAATATGCTCCTCCATCTCTTTGTCCCTCCACTAAAACAATGTTAGGCGCTTTCCCCATTTTGGGATGAATCATCTTTATTCTTTTAGGTTCTATTTTATATTTTCTCATTAACGTAAAGATATCTGCTAAACGTTCCGGTCTATGTATCATGAAAAGTCTGCCATTATCTTTTAGTAAAATTCTCGCTGCATGAATCACATCTTCTAAATTGCATAATATTTCATGCCTAGCTATGGCTAGTTTATCATTTGGATTAATTATACCAGAATTATTTAATTTATATGGTGGATTTACTGTAACTACATCAAACTTCTCAAGTTTCTTTAAGAATTCTACATTTTTTAGATCTTCATTTATAAAACAAACTTTTTCATCTAAAGAATTTAGTTTCACGCTTCTTTCAGCCATCTCAATCATATCTTTCTGTATTTCCAAGCCATATACACTTTTAGGCTGGTATTTTCCATATATTAAAAATGGTATTATTCCAGTTCCTGTGCATAAATCAATTACCTTATGCTTGTTTTTTACGCAGGCAAAATCTGATAGTAATACAGCATCTATCCCAAATTTAAATCCATCTTTTTTTTGAATTAAATTTAATCCTTTAAGTTGTAAATCATCTATTGTTTCATCTTCTCTTATATATTTTAATTTGCTATCCATTTTATCTTTCCTCTAACTTCTTCATGTGGATTTTTATTTCACCCTAATGAATTTATTAATATTTCCATGAAATTGTCTATCATTATTGTATACATTCCACATTATAACATCGCAAATCAAATAAAAAAAGCCCTTCTGCATTTAAACAGAAGGACTATGTCTTAAAATCAGATGTTAACAATTAATTTCTTATGTTTACTAATTTAAAATTCTTCTTGCTGCATAGAAACTATAAACTGGCGCTACTTTTACTACATCACCTGTTTGTGGTGCATTAATCATTTGACCATTACCTACATAGATTCCAACGTGACCTGGATGTGTAAATACTAAATCTCCTGGTTGAAGCTGATCTTGACTAACAGCTTGTCCCTGATCAATTTGTGAATAAGTTGTTCTAGATATATCAATACCTGCAGCATTTTCATATACATATTGAGTAAATCCTGAACAATCGAAACTATTTGCACCTGTTGCTCCCCATACATACGGTTTTCCTAATTGTGCATATGCTTCGTTTAAAATTGCTTGAGCATTCCCAGCCGATGGCACAGCCACCCTTCCACCTCTGCTTGCTGTAGAAGATTTTGCTTCAGCCGCTTTTTTAGCTGATACTGCAGCTTTAGCTTTCTCTATTTTATCATTTATTTCAGAAGTAACAATTTCACTCTTAATTTGATTATCTCTAATTTTTCTTAATTGATCGATTGCTGCTTGAAGATCTGATGCCGAACTATTAGAATTATCTATAACATCAAACTGAGTCTTTACAGTATCTCTTTCTAGCTGTGATAAATATTGTGCATCAAAATTGCTCTTTTCATCCTTAGCCTGAGCTGCTAAAGTTTCCGCTTCTTTTTTCTTTCCATCAAGTTGATCTAAATTAGTTTGTATCTCTTTATTAAGATTGTCTATCTCAGCTTTTTTATCCTCTAAAGATTGAACTTTACTATCTAATTCTTGCTTCTTGCTTGTAACTTCTTGAATTGCAGATTTATCTTTTCCTATGATTTTACTCACTGCCTCTGCTCTTGAAAAGAAATCACTTGTCGATTCTGAATCAAGAATAAAATTTAAATAACTGAATTCTAAATCACCTGACATGTACATTGCTTTAACCCTTTGACCTAAAGCTAAATCCAATGTGTTAATATCTTTTTTAGATTGTTCAATATCTTTTGTAGTACTATCAATAGTATTATTGATAGTTGTTATTTCCTTTTTATTTTTATCTACTGTCAATTGTAGCGGTTCTATCTGCTCATCTAAATCATATATTTTATTTTGAATATCTGTTATCTTGTCTTGAATTTCTGCATATTTTTGTCTCGAATCACTCAATTGTTGATTATCTGGCGTGGCAAACGCAGGTATTGAGTTACCTATAACGATTACTGTCGCTAACGTAATAGCTAGAATTCTACTTTTCATTCTCTATCGGTATTCGAACCTTCCCTCCTCTATTAATCTATATTCTTATCCAATTATAACACTTTCGCTTAGGATGGACAATTCCTCTATATGGCGAGAATTTAATTTATCCTAGTAATATCTATATATCGTCCATATTCCCCACTTTTTCTAGCTCATTCTTTATCTTTCTTAATCTTTAAATTTTTCAATACTTGGCCTAACTTGGAACTTATAGATTTTAATCTCCAAAATCCGCTGCTTACATTAGTTTTTAAAAGTACTTACTTTCTTTATATGAAGTGTAAAATTCTTGACATAAAATCCACTTAAATATATAATTAAGTATAATTACGGGGTGTGGCGCAGATGGGAGCGCGCGTGGTTTGGGACCATGAGGTCGCAGGTTCAATCCCTGTCACCCCGACCAAGAATATTATCTAAAATATATTAATTTTAACTTAGGGACAAGCCTTAAGTTTTTTTTATTTATAATCTAATTAATAATTACAAGTGAATTTACAATTAATATAATAGTTTTATAAATGTTACTAATAATAATTTGTGGAGGTATACATGTTAAATGATATAAAGGCTGCAATCTTTGATTTAGATGGAACTCTGGTAGATTCTATGTGGGTTTGGAGTCAAATCGATACTGATTACCTAAGAAACAAAGGTTATGATGTGCCTACGAATTTAAAAAATGACATTGAACATTTAAGCTTTAATCAAACTGCAATTTATTTTAAGGAAAAATTCAATCTTAATGATTCCATAGAAAAAATAGTAGCCGATTGGCATAACATGGCTTATTATCACTACTCCAATAATGTAAAATTAAAATCAGGAGTAAAAGAATTTTTGGATTATTTAAAATCTCATAAAGTAAAAATTGCTTTAGCTACTAGTAATTCACACTCTCTATTAGAAGCTTGCTTAAAAAATAATAAAATTTATAATTATTTTGATTCAATCACAACTACTGATGAAGTTTCTAATGGTAAAGATTCTCCAGATGTATATTTATTGGCTGCCCATAAATTAGGCATCAATCCAAAAAATTGTGTTGTTTTTGAAGATATATTACCCGCTGTACAATCTGCAAAATGTGCTAACATGAAAGTAATTGCGGTAAAAGATACTGAATGCTTAAATTCAAGGGAAGATTTTGTTAAATATGCAGATAACTATATTACTTCATTCTTTGATCTGTTATAGTAAATAAATATAACGTATTTTTTAAGTTTATGTAATAGTGTATAGACTTTTTGATCATAATTTTCTTGTATCTTGTATTATTTCAACTTTTAAATCCTTTATATGCAGAAGTAACTACATTTTAATAATAAAAAAACAAAGACAGGCACATTTTTTTAGTCCTTCTTAATGTACCTGTCTTTTTATTATAATTATTAAAATCTAATTCATGCTCTATTAGCATTTCACTTGGTTATTTCAAGAATGTATAAAAATAACTCTTAGATAATCACATGCAATTACTTTCTCTCAACTCCATACTTTCCTTCTAATTCCTTTAAAATTTGTTCATACTTAGTATGTTGATTTTGTTTTACTAATTCATTTAAAACATTATCCTTTACCTCATCAAAGCTAGTAACTGATGCTTCATTCTTTGCATCTACTACTATTAAATGATATCCAAATTGAGTTTTAACTGGCTCAGTAATTGTACCTATTTCTGCATTAAATGCAGCTTCTTCAAATTCTGGTACCATCATGCCTTTTGAAAATTCACCTAAATTTCCACCCTGCATATTTGATGGACACATTGAATATTTCATTGCAGCATCACCAAATGATATTTGTTCACTTAAAATTTCTTCCTTAGCCTTTTTAGCTTCTTCTTCTGTTTCCACTAAGATATGTCTGGCAGAAACTGTTGCTGGCTTCCCAAAAGCTTCTTTATTATTTTCATAATATTTTTTAACTTCATCATCTGTAACAGTTACATCTGCTAATATCTTGTTTATTGCCATTGAAGTTACCACTTCTTTTGATATACTTTCTATAGCATCTTTATATTCTTGTGTTTTATCTAAGTTTATTTCTTTTCCAAATTTATTCATTAATTCAAATGAAATTAGTTGTTCTACTAATTGCTTTCTTTTTTCTTCATTTTGCAAATCTCCTCGTTGTTCTTGAGGATATCTGCTGATAATCGCATCTAAATCTTTTTCTGTTATTTCATGTCCTGCTGCAATAGCTAATACCTTATTTTCCATGTAAATTCTCCTTTTATAATAAATATTTTTATCTTATTTTTCTTAACAATTTGTTTTATACATTTCATTTTAACAGTATCTGTCCCTTCAAACAACAATATAACCAAATATTTTTTATTTGCAGACAACATAATCTAATATACATAAATCTGTAATATGATGTTATAATAACTTTGGGTGATGTTATGTCTGAAATATTGAAAAATGATTGGAAAAATTATTTAGAATCTGAATTTCATAAAGATTATTATCTTAAATTAAGGAAATTTTTAGTCAATGAATATAATTCTAAGGTCATCTATCCAAATATGTATGACCTTTTTAATGCTTTGCATTTTACACCTTACAAAGATGTAAAAGTCGTTATCTTAGGCCAGGATCCTTATCATGGTCCAAAACAGGCACATGGCTTAAGTTTTTCCGTTAATCCTGGTGTAAAAGCCCCACCATCTTTAATTAATATCTACAAGGAGCTTCATGATGACTTAGGATGCTATATTCCAAACAATGGCTATCTAAAAAAATGGGCTGATCAAGGTGTTTTATTGCTAAATACAGTACTTACTGTCAGAGCTGGGGAAGCCAACTCGCATAGAAACAAAGGCTGGGAGGAATTTACTAATAGGATTATTACTATATTAAACGAAAAGGAAACTCCTATAGTTTTTATTCTCTGGGGAAATAATGCTATTTCAAAAACTAGTTTAATTACTAATCCAAAGCATTTTATCATAAAATCAGTTCATCCTAGTCCGTTGTCAGCGTCAAGAGGTTTTTTTGGCAGTAGACCATTTTCAAAAACAAATGATTTTTTAGCTTCTACTAATCAAACACCAATAGACTGGCAAATTGACAATATATAAAATATAAGCGTAATTTAATATTGTCATTCTTAATACATCTAAATAATCATTGTGAAGAGATAATTTTAACTTAATACTTACATGAATACTTATGACATCTAGTGTATAATATTCATATGAGCATTCTGCTGACTTAAGGAGGTTATTTTGTGGAATATAAATTTACTCATAATGACAAGGAATACGTATTAACAAAGGAAAATTGCGACGGAATATTTTTTGATGATGAAGCTACGGTTTCAGACTTATCTATAGATACTATTTTAAATGCCTTAAATGAAGGCGAAGAGGTAAACTTTTCAAATGAGTATTACATGGAAAAATGTTCTTGTAACTCTCAAGAAGAAATAAATAAATCTTATCGTTATTTAGAATATCACTTTTTTATTTACACAAAAAATAATGATTATATAATAAATACTATTAGTAATGAATATAAACATACATCCTTCAATCAACTTTTTAGATTAGGTAAAGTTGATGATAGTTATATAGTTAGTGTAACAGTATGTCCTAGCTGCGGTGAATATTCAATATCAGTCGAACAATGTACTGTTTAATCAAATAATTTACAAAAGGGCCTATGGCCCTTTTTGACTATATTTTAGAACCTTAAATCTCTAAAAAATTTCCGTATTCTCATTCCATAGCAAGTTTTTTATACTAAAAAACAAAAAGCACTAACCTACGTTAGTGCTTTTAATATGGTGGCTCGAACTGGAATCGAACCAGTGACACGAGGATTTTCAGTCCTCTGCTCTACCGACTGAGCTATCGAGCCATCTTACCTGGCAACGTCTTACTCTTCCACACAGTCTCCCGTGCAGTACCATCAGCGCTGTAGACCTTAACTTTCCTGTTCGGAATGGGAAGGAGTGTTACCTCTACGCCATCATCACCAGATCACAAGTAGTATTATATCGAGATATAAACATTATGTCAACAACTTTTTTCTATTTTTATTTAATCTTGTTAAATCATCAAATGGTATTTTGTGTCAAACATTCGATTATATTTATCTTATCACAGACATAAAATCAATTTTAAATGACACAAAATATACATTATTTTTTAACTTATTGCTACTTTTTACTATACCTTAGATAACTAAATCCTCTATTACTTTTCCACCTTCAATATGTTCGTCCATGATTCGTTCAACATCTTCCACTTTAACATTTCCATACCAAGTTCCTTCTGGGTAAACTACTACGATTGGTCCCTTGTTACATACACCTAAACATCCAGTGTTAGTAACCATTACTTCATTTATTAGGTCCCTATCTTCAACTTCTTCCATAAACTTTTGCACAACCTTAACCGAATCTTTACTGAAACACATTCCTTTTTGCATTCCGTTAACTCTACAACTCGCACATACAAAAATATGATGCTTTAAACTTATCATTTTACTTTCCCCACTTTCGTAAATTAAATATTTATATTTCTTCAATAATGTCAAAGTATAGACCTACTATAAAACTGAGATGACAAAATCAAAGCCAATATCAATTTTGAAAATATTTTTTCACCTATTTATTTAATTGTATTAATTTTTCACATCATGTTTTTTATTATTTTTACCATTTTATCATCTAATTCTTCTCTTGACAATTAATTTTTAATATAAAGATATTAATTTATTTTTCTAATTCATTGTGCCATAATTAAATAAAATAACGAATGTATTTTTAATTCTAGTTGGAGGTATTTTATGAGTGTTGAAAAATTATCAAATATTCTAAGAGAAAGTAACAACATAGTTTTTTTTGGTGGTGCTGGTGTCAGTACTGAATCCGACATTCCAGATTTCAGAAGTTCAAATGGGTTATTTAATAAAAAACTGAATATTACATTTACTCCAGAACAATTAGTATCACATACTTTTTATATGAAGTATCCAGAAGAGTTTTTTAGGTTCTATAAATCTAAGCTTATATATCCTGAAGCAAAGCCAAATAGTGGCCACTTGGTCTTAGCCAGACTTGAAGAAATGGGAAAACTAAAAGCTATTGTAACGCAAAATATAGATGGACTTCATCAAATGGCAGGGAGTAAAAACGTCTTTGAGCTTCACGGATCTGTTCATAGAAATTATTGCACTAAATGTCATGCATTTTATGATGCAAAATTTGTTTTAGAATCAGAAGGAGCTCCTATCTGTACTAAATGTGGTGGCTCTATTAAGCCTGATGTAGTTCTTTATGAAGAAGGCCTAGACGACAGTGTAATTAGAGGTGCAATAAATGCAATTTCTAAAGCTGATACTCTTATTATTGGTGGAACTTCACTTGTTGTTTATCCTGCTGCCGGTCTTATAGATTATTTTAAAGGCAATAACCTTATACTTATAAATAAAAGTTCCACTTCTGCTGATTCAAAAGCTGATTTAGTTATACACGATTCCATTGGTAAAGTTCTAAGTGAAGCTGTAAATTCATTATAAAGCTAATATTATAGTAAAACGTGGCCTATGCCACGTTTTTAATTTAATTCTTTCGATTTTCTTTCGAATTTATATCACTCTTTTATAATTTTTATCTTCTAACATGTTTATTATAAGGTTTGTTTATTTTTCCTAATATATACTTATATGGTAAACTAATATTAACGCAACTGCTCATAGGGGGGATAAAATGCAAAATTATAATATTTTAGTTGTTGATGATGATAAAACAATAACTGATGCAATAGAAGTATACTTGACCAATGAAGGCTACAATATTCTAAAAGCATATGATGGTTTTCAGGCATTAGAAGTATTACAGCATAATAGTGTACATCTTATCTTAATGGATATAATGATGCCTAATATGAATGGCATAAGAGCAACCATGAAAATACGCGAAGAAAAACAGCTTCCAATAATAATGCTTTCAGCTAAATCTGAAGACACTGATAAAATATTAGGGTTAAATTTTGGTGCCGATGATTATATAACAAAACCATTTAACCCATTGGAACTCATAGCTAGAGTTAATTCTCAAATCAGGAGATATACAAAGTTTTCTCCTCTTAAGGAAAATAATAATGTTATTCGCATAGGGGCACTAGAACTTAATAAAGAAAGTAAAGAAATCTTCGCAGAAGGTGAACCTGTAAAGCTAACCCCATTGGAATTTAAGATATTAATCCTTCTTATGAGTAACCCTAATAGAGTATTTTCTATTGAAGAAATCTATGAGAGAGTTTGGAATGAACCTGCTTACAGTAATGTTGATACTGTTTCTGTACATATAAGACATATAAGGGAAAAGATCGAAATAAACCCTAAGGAACCAAGATATTTAAAGGTGGTGTGGGGAATTGGATACAAAATTGAAAAACAATAAGAAAACTATTAATAAATATTTTATAATAATATCATTGTGTATTGCCATTTTACCTATTCTCTTAGGTTTATCAACTTTTTCAACAGGATTAATTAATAATAGGAACATATCTGATGAGAAGTCAAAAATTTATGATGAGTATATTCCAAACATTATAGAAAGTGCTTTCTTTTATGATGAAAGAGGTGATTTAAGAGATGATGCCATTGCTAAAGGAATAGATACTCTTCAAATTATATACAAAAATGAACTATATGATGCTCAAAAGTCTTATGAAAACTATTCAAAAAACCCTGATCACTCCGCTGATAAATTAAAAGATTTAAAAGATAACTATGATAAAGCTACCGCAAATTTTTATCAAAGTTATGATGACTATAAAAAACAAACTATAGACAATCTTGCTGAAGACATAGCTTATCTTAAAATTATAAATAATCCAGTAAATCTTGAGTTTTGCATTGAGTTCAAAAACGGGCGAGTAGTAAGTAATATTAGTGGAAGTTCTATTGATTCTATTATTGATGAGACAAAAAGCAAATCTAAAGATTATTTGATGCTTCTAGATATATCTAATAATTCTCCTAAACAAACAATTAGTACGCATAATATGGATTATAAACCAGATAAATTACTTCCTAATTATTATATATTTAAAGATCCCGATGTTAGACTAAGTAACATAATTATTAGATTACCAAGTTCCATAAAAAAAGGAGATGAACTTTATACTTTAACACAAAAAGATAAGATATCTAATATTATTGGATATGGATCATCAATATTGTTGATATTAGATATAATTATAATGTTTATTTTAATATTTAAATTAAAGAAACAAAAATATATGCAATTCAAAAGCACCAATATATTAAAACTCCACAGTAAGCTTTCTATTGAAGTCAAGATTTTGACTTATATATTAATTCTGAATACTTTATCAGGATTATACGATATAATTGCTCACTGGGGAAATGACCTTATAGAAAACTATATTTCATATGTACTAGGCCAAGTTTCTTATTTGTATATATGGAGTAGTTTTTGCATGCAGCTATTTATCCTATTAATAATAACTAGTGCAATAGGATATTTAATACTATGTGATATATATCAATTATATTTAAATAAAAATATAATTAACGCAAAGCAATATGTTCAGAAGAACTCTATATTTTTCAGAGTTCATAATAAATTAAATAGTAGCTTTTTTAATAAGTCAATGAATAAAAAAATTAAACTTGCTTTAATTATATTTATTATATATCTAGTATCAATAGTTTGGTCAATATGGTTAGTATCAACCCATGGAAGCTTTATATTTTATCTACTGCATAACATTTGGCCTTATGGTATATCTCCTTTTAAGTTTATTGGTTCGCTAATCATAAGTATTTTAGGTACAGTATTTATAGTTAAATATATTATCATATTTTTCATTGACATTAATAAACTAAAAATAACTACAGATAACATTATAAAAGGAACTTATAGCAATGACTTGGAAATTAAGAACTCTTCTATCCTTAAGGAATTAGCCGATAATGTAATAAATATAGAGCAAGGTTTAGACAAGGCTATAGGCAATGCTGTGAAAAGCGAGAGAATGAAAAGTGAATTAATTACTAATGTATCTCATGATTTAAAGACTCCTCTAACTTCTATAATTAATTATGTAGATCTTTTAGGTAAAGATAATATTTCAGAAGAAAAGAAAAAAGAATATTTGGGAATTCTAGCTGAAAGATCAGCAAGGTTAAAGATTCTAATTGAAGATTTATTTGAAGCTTCAAAAGCTGCCTCAGGTAATTTAGAAATGCATATGGAAAATTTAGACCCTGTAGCTCTTCTTAGACAAACCTTAGGCGAATTTGAAGATAGAATAAGTACTTCTAATTTAAACTTTATAAAAAATATACCACAGCAGAAATTGAATATATATGCAGATGGCAGAAGAACATTTAGAATATTTCAAAACTTAATTTCTAATATTTTAAAATATTCCTTAAGTGGTACCAGAGTATATATAGACGTTGAAGATAAAAATAACTTCGTATTAATAACATTTAAAAATATTTCAAAATATCCATTAACTTTCAGCGAAGAAGAAATCTTAGAAAGATTTAAAAGAGGTGATGCTTCAAGAACAACAGAAGGTTCAGGTCTTGGATTATCTATTGCAAAGAGTTTAGCAGAGCTTCAAAAAGGTATCTTTGAACTTAAATTCGATGGAGATTTATTTAAAGTTAGTATTTCATTAAAAAAAGAAAAGTTTTAGTCTAAATTATGTATAAATAAATTTAATTTGGCAATAAATAATAATGAAGTATTTAACTTCAATATTTAATCGCCTCTCCCCCATTTTTATTTATATACAATTTGTAATGCCATAATATATGTTATCCAAATTAACATATACTATGGCATTTTTATTTTAGCAAATCTTAGTTATTCACTTACAAAGTTTATTTAATAAAAGAAAGAAATTGATTTGTTATTTTTCTATTATATCCTATTTCTTTATTAAAATTCTTCTTAGCATATCCAAGCCCGTTGTTGTTGCTTGAAGTCTTACTCGACTTCTATTTCCATTAAATATACATCTTTTCACTATTACTTCTCCTTGAACATACACTCCTATATATACTAATCCAACTGGTTTCTCTTCTGTTCCTCCTCCTGGTCCTGCAATTCCTGTTGTTACAACACTTACATCTGTACTAGCTGTTTTAGCAATACCAATAGCCATTTCCCTTGCAGTTTCTTCACTTACAGCTCCATACTTTTCTAAAGTTTCATTCTTAACACCTAATCTTTTATGTTTAGCTTCATTTGAATATGTTACAGCTCCTTCTAAAAGCACTTCAGATATTCCTGGATAGTTTATTAATGTAGCAGCAATCATTCCGCCTGTGCACGATTCTGCTGTAGATATTGTAAGCTTCTTTTCTATTAAAAGTTCTGCTACAACATCCTCTAAGTTGATATCTTCAGTTGCATAAATATTTTCACCTAATCGTTTTTTAATTTCTTCTTCTACTGGCTTTATTAAATTAAGTGCTTCTTCCTGTGTTTTAGCCTTAGCTGTTATACGAAGCATTACTCCTACTTCTTTAGCGTAAGGAGCAATAGTTGGATTTGTTTGTGCATCCATTATATCTTTTAATTCATCAGCAACTGCACTTTCTCCAATACCTAGTATTTTAACTACCTTTGACACTAATATGGAATCTGACCTTTTCTGAAGGTACAGCTTAACTGTCTCTTCAAACATTGGCTTCATTTCCTTTGGTGGTCCAGGTAAAATTATCATTATCTTATTATTTTCTTCTATAATTACGCCTGGGGCTGTACCGTTATTATTATTAATAACAATGGCTCCCTCAGGAATTAAACCTTGTTTTAAATTATTTTCAGTCATCTTTCTTTCTCTGAATTTAAAATAATTCTTTATTTTCTCAATAGATTCTTCATGTGGAAGTAACTCTTTATTGAAATATTTAGCTGCGACTTCCTTAGTTAAATCATCTTCTGTCGGTCCAAGTCCACCTGTTGTTATTATAATATCACTTCTGCTATAAGCCTCTTCAAAAGCATGAAGAATTCTACTTTCATTATCACCAACCACTTGTTGATAATACATGTCTATCCCTAATGCTGCCAGTTCTTGTGCTAAATACTGAGCATTTGAGTTAATTATGTCTCCTAACAATATTTCTGTTCCTACAGCTATAATTTCTGCTTTCATATTTATTACCTTCTTTTTTATAAATTTTTATCCGTAATATCATTATATAAGTTTAAAACCTATCCAATAATATATTGAATAGGTTTATATAAAAATATTTTCTTTTATAATATGCTATCTCTAAATCTAAATAAAATCTAGAGATAGCTTATATAAAAAATTTTTTCATCTCAATCTTACTTAAGCAAAAACCAAAATCAAAAAATAGAACTCTCTTAAAAATAGGTTTTCACTTAAAATAAGATTAGTAAATATGTATGAGAATGAAAAAATTCATTGCTAGGAGAGTCTTTCATACTTCTATTGTATGCATATTCTCTCTGACTTATTCATACCTATTAATAATTTTATTATAAAAGTTATATTTTAGTTATTCATAATTTTATTTATTTTCTGTTTCAAGTAATGCTAATGCCACAGCACCTATTACTCCAGCATCTGTTCCTAATCCTGCTGGAACAATTTTAACTGCTTCTGCCATGGATTTAAAGCATCTTTTATCAACTACTTTTCTTACTGTATCAAAAACAACATCTCCTGCTTTTGATACTCCACCACCTATTATTATTACTTCTGGATCAAAAATAGATACTGCATTAGCAACAGCTATTCCTAAATAATTTAACGCATTATCTATAATATCCTTACATACAGGATCTCCTGCAGCTGCTTCTGTAAATACTTCATAGGAAGTAACAGTTTCATATTTTCTTAGAGCAGTCTCAACCTTACTAGCCAAGGCTTCTTGTCCTCTTTTTGCAATTGCAGTACCTGATGATGTTGCTTCTACGCATCCAATATTCCCACAGTTGCATCTAGGGCCATCTGGAGCTACTGTCATATGTCCAATTTCTAGTGCATTTGAAGTATGGCCTCTATACACTTTACCATCTAAAACAGCTCCTCCACCTATTCCTGTGCTCACTGTGAAAAATACTACATCCTTTGCTCCTCTTCCTGCTCCAAACATATACTCTCCAATAGCCGCAACGTTTGCATCATTATCTAAAAAAACTGGTAATCCAAATTTTTTATTTATCGGTTCAACTAAATTAAAATTTTTAAATGGAAGATTAGGTGTATAAATTATAGTTCCCTTTTCAGCATCTAATGGACCAGGTGAACCTATACCTATTCCCTTTATTTCTTCATATGCTACTGAAGCATCTTTAATCACCTTATCTATAGATTCTATAATTCTATTTAATACTGGAATTTCTCCTTCATTAGCATTTGTTGGTACTGTTGTTTGGCTTATTACTTCTCCATTCAAATTAGCTAGTGCAGTACTTATTTTAGTACCTCCTAAGTCTACTCCTACAACATACTTTTTCATAATATAACTCTCCTTCGTCATTGTATATTTCCCAATTAAAAACAATTTCTCCTAACTGATATTATACTATAATATGTTAAGGTAATAAAACCTGTATTTTTATATTATTTTCTTGAAGATACTTTATTGGCACTAATGTAATAATTTCCAAAATCATCATATTGAGTATAGTTAACAATAAATTTATTATCTTTTAGCATTGAATTAATTAAGTCAATATCTCCTTTATTATTCTTATCAATCCTCATTACAAAGTTATCATTATTGTCTATTATATTTAAATAATCAAATATATTGCTATAATCACTCAAATCAATCTTACCGCTAATGTCCATGCTGTAATCTGACATTAATTTCTCCTCCTATTCAGATTTATAAGTTAATACTAAATATATTATATGCTCCTCTAAACAGTTCTATCCTATGAAATTAATGTAAAACCCTTTTTACAACACAAGCTAATTTTCTCACTATAATCTTCTATTACTGAAAGGTTTAAAAATTTATGCAGAATTTTTTTAATAAAATCTAGGCTTTTAAATACGTACCAAATTTAAAATCATATTTAAACTTGGCACTCTATCTACACATATTTTCTAATTGAAATTTATATTTAAACCTCTATTTTTTTAGATTATTTATACTTTCTATAACTTTTGATACTTCCATTTCTGGAATTTCTTCATATCTAATAAATTCCTTCGAAAACATTCCCCTACCTTGAGTTAATGAACGCAGCTCTGTAGCATACTTTCTAATTTCTGCAAGTGGAATTTCAGCCATAACCTTTTGCTTATCTCCTTCTGGTTCCATTCCAATTACTCGGCCTCTCTTTTTATTTATATCTGCAATTACATCTCCCATGTATTCATTAGGTAGTATAACCTCAACTTTCATTATTGGCTCTAGCAAAATAGGTTTTGCCTGTTCAAGTCCTTTCTTGTAAGCTATAGATGCAGCAAGCTTAAATGCCATTTCAGATGAGTCCACTGAATGATATGATCCATCATGAAGAGTTGCCCTAAGACCTATAACTGGACAACCAGCTAAAACGCCATGAGCTATACATTCTCTCAATCCTTTTTCTACTGCTGGAATAAAGTTTCTTGGAACAGATCCTCCAACAACATTGTCCACGAATTCTAAATCTTCATTTCCATCTGTTCTAGGCTCAAACTTTATCACAACATCACCATACTGTCCATGCCCACCAGATTGTTTTTTATGCTTTCCCTGTACATCAGCAATTCCTTTTATCGCTTCCTTATATGGGACCTTTGGTAGACTTAAGACTGCATCTACTCCAAACTTACTTTTTATTTTACTTGCAATTACATTTATATGAGTTTCTCCAAGTCCTGAAACTATAATTTCCGCATTTTCTACATCCCTTGATATTTCAAAAACTGGATCTTCATCTTTTAATCTATTTAAAGCTTGAGATATTTTTTCTTCATCACCTTTGGCTTGTGGTATTATAGCCATAGAGCAAACTGCTTTAGGAAAATTCATTTTATCATACATTATTTTAAAATCTGAACTTGCTAATGTATCTCCTGTATTTGTATACTGTAATTTAGAAATTGCTCCTATATCTCCTGCAATAATTCTTTTAGCTGGTATTTGTGTCTTTCCTCTAATGAAGCAAATGTGAGCTAACTTTTCAGCTTTATCTTTATTAACATTTAGTACTGTCATATCTTCCTTAGCCTCTCCAGTCATAACTCTAAAGAAAGATATTTTACCTACAAATGGATCTGCAATCGTTTTAAATACCAATGCTGAAAAAGGCTTTTCTTGATCAAGATTAACGAAAGTCTCTTCGCTATTTGTAACATTTAGGGCTTTTTGAGGAATTGCATATTCTGGAGAAGGAAAACATTCCACAATATCGTCAATTAAGGAATCCATTCCTATTACCTTAGTTGCACTTCCACACATAACAGGAGCAATATCTCCATTAGCACATCCCTTTATTAACCCCCTACAAATTTCTTCATCACTTAATGTTCCTTCACTAAAATATTTATCCAATAGTTCCTCATCTGTTTCTGCAACTGACTCCATAATCATCCTTTTACATTCTTCAACTTTTTCCTTCAATTCCTCTGGTATATCTAAAACTTTTATTTCTTTAGTTTTAACATCATATATTCTTGCCTGCTTTGAAATAACGTTTATTACACCTGTAAATTGATCTTCTTTTCCTATTGGATATTGAATTGGAACTACACTTATTCCAAATTTTTGATTAAGTGAATCTAATACCTTATCGAAATTTGCATTTTCACGGTCAAGTTTATTTATAAAAATTGTTCTAGGCAGTTTAATTTTATTACAATATTCCCATGCTCTTTCAGTTCCAGCTTTTATTCCTGAAACCGCACTTACCACTATCATTCCAACATCTACAGCTCGCATTCCTTCAATGCATTCACCTTGAAAATCCGCATATCCTGGAATATCAACAAGATTTATTTTAATATTATCTAATTCAATTGGAGCTATTGAAAGTGCAATAGAAAATTGTCTGTTCTTTTCTTCAGTATCAAAATCTAAAACAGTAGTTCCATCTTCAATTTTCCCTAATCTATCTATTATCTTCGAATAATATAAAAGACTTTCTGCTAAAGAAGTTTTTCCTGTTCCATTATGTCCCATTAATCCTACATTTCTTAAATTTTTAATACTATAATCTTTCATGAACTCTGCCAAACTTTTAATTCATCTTAAAAGCTGGCTTTCACCTGCCTTTCCCCTGATAATATTATTTGATATTATATTTCTATTTATGTTTACTAAATCCTCTTTAATTTTCTAAATTTTCTGAAAATTTATATATTATTCTTTTTTTTGTTAAACTTTTCAATTTATTTTTACATTTTATTGTAGTATTTTTAAAAAAATATTATAATTTTATCTGTCTTAGTTAAGGCTATTTTATAATTTTAATTTACATTTATGGAGGCAAAATTTAATGAATACCAAGAAAAACTTAACAAGTTATTATACGATTTTATTTTTTATACTTGCCATTGGAATAATTATTGGAGTTTTATTTGTACAACCCCAAGTTGGTGTTGCTGATCAAGGTGATTTTAATAGAATAATGAGCATATCTGGGCTGTCATTATTAGATTCAGATGCAAATAATCCTAACTTTATAAGATTTATGAAGTATATTGTGACTGATTATCAGATAACAAGTATCAACAATCTAACTTCAACTATTTTGGGATCTAGTCTTGGTTATCTAATTATACTAATTAATAATATCTGCAAATCACTTGGACAAACTATATTTAAAACCCAATACTTAGCTATAATCTATAGTATTATATATATTCTTTCTTTTAGCATAATATTAAAATCATTGAACATAAAAAATCGCATGAAATTTATAATTCTTGAAATATCTATAATGTTTTTCTTTTTTGATGGCAATTATTTAATTTGGTTCAATAGTCTCTATGGTGAACCGATGATGTTTACCACATTAGTACTATTTATTGCTTCTGTTCTTAATTATATTCATTATAAATATATACTTAAGAAAAACGAAAAAATATTTTCAAAGATATTTTTCATATTGTTTTCAGCATTCTTGTTCTTGGGTTCAAAACTGCAAGTGCTTACTTCATTACCTATTATTATACTTTTTATTATTAAAATACTCTTTGATAATAGACATTCTCTTAATAAAATAAACCTGTCTATATTGTGTATTGTTTTTTGTTTTGTAATAGCATATCCTGTTGGCATCAGCCGTAATAGCGATGATTTAAATGTTGATACCCAATATAACTCAGTTTTTTATGGTATATTAAAAGATTCTAAAACCCCGGAGCAAGATTTAATAGATCTAGGTCTTAATCCAGATATGGCAGTTGACGCTGGAAAAAATGCTTATTTAGATGACGATAAATATGTGAAGTATTCTCCTAAAAGCGAATTAACAGCTAAAGAATTTTATCATAACATAAATAATTTAAAACTTGCTAAATTCTATTTGTTTCATCCTCAAAGATTATTAAATGGCATGAACTATACAGCCAGTAAAGCATTTTCTACTAGTACAATGCTTGGAAAATATTATAGAAGCTATAGCAAAGAGCCTGTCACAGACTTTAATAGATTTACTCTTTGGTCAACATTTAGGCAAAATGTGCTCCCTCACGAATTATACTTTATAGTTTCAGTTTATCTGCTTCTTCTAGTATATTCACTTTATAAATATATTAAAAATAAATCTAATTTAGAAATAAAAACCAAATTACTTTTACTCTGGACTATTATGTTAATAGGTGCAATTCAATTTCCAATGCCTTTTGTTGGCAATGGTGAAGCTGATACTTCAAAACAATTATTCTTATTTAATTTTATTTTCGATGGATTACTCTTATATGTTTTTGCATATATTATCTTCAAGATAATTGATTTATTTAAAATTAAGTAAATCAATTATAGGTAACAATTTAGAATAGTTTTATTTTGAATTCGTCTTTAAAAAGAGATATGACATATATAAGCTTAAGAAAACCTTTTTCAATAATTGAGAGCTATAATCAGTACATGGAACAATGTATGATTATAGCTCTCATATTATTATAAGTATTTATTTATATTACATTAAACTCAAAATTAAAAGATTATAATGTCTTATTTCTAAATAAATAGATCTTGCTTAGCCTGATTAATATTAAACTAACACCACCAAAAGTATCTATTATGACATCTCTAACAGCCCCTTCTCGTCCCAATACAAACAATTGATGTATCTCATCGGAGCATGCATATAAAAATACAAAGATTATAGTTATAACAATAACTTTCTTTATACTAAAATATAGATTAAACACATTAAATACTAATAATGCTAAAACCATATATTCAAGAAAATGTGCGCATTTCCTAACAGCAAAATTGGCAAGCTGTCCAAAAATACCATTTACATCTATGCCTATACTAGACAATACCTTTATTATCCCTTCACTCTGGGAATCTGATATACTCGCTGGCTGATTTGACATAATAAATATTCCTATCATCCAGATAATTAATAAAAACCAATAGATAATTTTCCTTTTGTTTATCATCTTTAACCTCTTTCAAGTAAAAATCCTATGCTATAGCTTAATACTTATTGCTCATACTTCATTCTGACATATACCTATTTATATATGCAAGTGACTCTTCCAATAATTCTTGCCCCTTCTCTAACCCATCTATTTTTAACTCAAGATTGCAAATTCTTTGATCTATTTGATACATAAACTGCTTTATATCTTGTAATAATTTTCCTTCATATGTTACTTGTACTCCATCATCGTCAATAAATATTTTTTCTGGTGGCGCTCCACATTTGGTGCACTTTGCGTATATACCTTGCTCATCTAAATTGTTAAATACCTTAAATGTATCATTATTACATTCTGTGCAATTTGATAGCATCATAAAATCATAATAACTTACATCATAATAATAAATACTTCCACAATCCTTGCATGTTAGCTTTAATTTATTATCTTCTGTCACTATATGAAACTCATTCCCACTACACCCATCTTTTTTACAGACAATAGTTTGTATCATACTCATACCCTCTCATCAATATAATTTATCTATATTTTACTACAAGCTCAAATACTACTTTTTCCTTCTATAACATATTTCACACATAAATTATATGCTATAATTTTCCTATTGTATACTGTAATGATTAGTTTTTTTAATTCATTTTATGAGATAGTTCTACTGTTTTTTATATTTAAATTTACATTTCTCTATTATATTTAGTAAAATATAATAAAAAAAACTATGAATTATAATTCATAGTTTTCTAATGGTGGAGATAAAGAGATTCGAACTCTTGACCCCCTGCGTGCAAGGCAGGTGCTCTCCCAACTGAGCTATACCCCCATGGTGGACCTTCAGGGACTCGAACCCTAGACCTACCGGTTATGAGCCGG
>JAEZKY010000306.1 GCA_023435985.1 Bacillota bacterium
GTATAATACACATAATTATGATTGTGGTCATAGCTAGGATTTTCTTAAGTATTTTCATTTGACTCCTCCGAGTATAATTGTTTTTATAGTATTATTATTTGAAAAAAATATATATTAATACATGAGAAATTTGTATTTTAAGAAAGGAAAATTATTAAAAAATTTATGCTATGAAATAATGCAAATAATAAATGGTATATTTTTAATAAATCACTACTATATAACTTAAGAAGAGATCTGAGATTAGGATTATTTAAAAAGTATGAAAGAATTTTTAAATACTAGTGTCACGATATACATAGCTAATTTTAGGCTATTACATAGAATGGGTGTTATAAAGTAACATAAATGGAGGAGGAAGGAGTTTGATAAATGGCAATAGGGGGAGGCATTTTAACCACTTTATACTTAGCTTCGGCTGCGCTGTAATCATGGGAATAATTTGTATAGAAATATTATTGAAAAGAGAACCAATTATAATTAAATCTTTTAGACAGATTAATTCAAGCAACACAAATAATCCATTTTTTTCGATGACATATGATGGTGATTACGGTTTGGATGATTATTTAAAGACGGGTTCAAAGGATGCTGAAGAATATGCAGAAATTATATTAAAAGAAACAGAAAGCAAATTGGATGAAATTTCAAGTAAAGAGCCGCCAAATTGCTCCTGTTTTACTGCAACTGCACCTAATGGAGATAAGCTTTTCGCAAGGAACCTTGATACAGGTGAAGCAATACCATTGAATTTAAAAACTAGTCCAAGTAAAGGATATAAAGCTATCAGTATGGTGAATCTTGTTTCATTAAGCTATGATAAAAATAATCTGCCAGAGCCATCTTCAAAAGAAATTAGCAATATACTTGGAGCACCCTTTGTACCGATGGATGGTATGAACGAAAATGGACTTGGAGCCGCCATATTAACAGCGGCATCTAGTAAGGCAAATATAGATAAAGATAAAATCACAATTAATGATTATGCTCTTATTAGGATGGTCTTAGACAAAGCAAGAAACTTAGAGGAAGCAGTGTCTATGATAAAAAAGTATAATATGAAATTTATTTCAGTACCTTCTCATTTTATGATTGCAGATTCAACAGGGGCAAGTGTAGTTATAGAATATGTTAATGGAGAAATGCAGACAGTATATAATGGTAAAGTATATCAAGTTATTACAAATTTTTTGATTTATAATAGTTCTTTTATAGATGGAGAAGGTTTAGATCGATATAAAAAGATAGAAACTGAGCTTAAAGATAAAAATGGTGTTTTAACAGAAAAGCAAGCTATGGAGCTTTTGTCAGAAAATACAATACAAGGTGAGGCACAATGGTCCGCGGTATATAATCTAACTCAAAAAAAGGTGTTAATATGTGTTGGCAGAGATTATGAGAATGCTTATGAATTTAAATTAACTTAATTAATAATTTTAATTAAAATAAAATAACTTACCGTATAAAAAGTGATTCGGTAAGTTTAATTTTATATGTAATAAAACGTTAAAAGGAATGCAAGTCTTTAGCTGACTTTTTTATTTATTTACTATTGATAAAATAAAATCATCTATCATTAATTGAAAACTCTCTTCTAAATTGGCTATATCATTATGAAAATATCCAAAAGAATATAAAGAGACAAAGCCATGTAGAAGACTTCGTAGATTTCTACTTTTATGAACTAAAAGCACTTCCTCTTTAATGTAAAAGCTTAAAAGCTTACGGATGATACTGTTAGTCTCTCTTGCCAAAAGTTTTACTTCATTATCTTCTGTACTTGGAGTACTCACATAAAGCATATAGGCAGTTTGGTTTTCAAAGGCGTAATCCCTGTAAACATAAGCCAATTCTCTTATAGCATCTTCACCACTTTTGCCAATTAATTTCTGCATGAGTTTTAAATTTAATTCCTTTAATGTATATACTGTCATTTCTATTTTTAGATTACTCATGTTAGTAAAATGATTATATAGAGACGGATATTTTATATTAAGTTTCTCAGCAATTTTAGGAAAGGTAAGCTGATTAAAACCAATTTCATCAGCCAATGAAAAAGCCACTTGAATAATTTTTTCTTTAGTTAAATTTCTCTTTTGCATTTTGTATCACCCCCAGTGATTTCGTCTTGTAAAGATAGTTTAACATTTGAAGAAAGATTTATCAACTTATAAAGTATAGTTTACAAACTATAAAAAATAGTTTAGTATTATATTAAAAAGTATGGTATATCATATAAATATGAAACTTTGAACTTAGACTTATGTAGTGACTGTTCCATATATAAGTTCATTTTATAAATTAAATATATATATATATCATCAATTAAAAAATGAAATAGGATTCTTGAAGAATTTTATATAATTACTTTAAAAGAAATGAGATGAAATATACTTATGAAGATGTGGAAAAGAAATCTAATATTTTGTTGGTTTGGGATGTTTGTAACAGGTATAGGGATGAGCCAGATTGCTCCGGTGTTACCTTTATACATACAGCAACTTGGTGTTAGGGATACTGCCTTGATTTCACAAATATCTGGAATTGCCTTTGGAGTTACATTTATTATTTCAGCAATTTTTTCACCAATTTGGGGACAAGCTGCTGATAAATTTGGACGAAAACCAATGTTACTTAGAGCAAGTCTGGGAATGTCAATAGTAATTGGTTGCATGGGATTTGCACCAAATGTATACATACTTATAGGATTAAGATTACTGCAAGGTGTAATCACAGGCTACAGCACAGCATGTACTACGCTAATTGCAACACAGACTGATAATGAACATGCTGGATATGCTTTAGGTACACTTTCTACAGCCAATATTGCAGGCTCTTTGCTTGGGCCAACATTTGGGGGCTTTATGGAAGAAGCAGTAGGTTTACAAAGTGTATTTTTCATAACAAGTGCATTAATGTTTATTGCATTTCTCACAACTGCTTTATTTGTAAAAGAATCATTTAAACGTGAAGATAAAAAAGTATCTACTTTCAAAGAAGTATGGAGAGATGTTCCAGAGAAGAATTTGACTATTACAATGTTTGTGACCTTCTTCATATTAAGTGTAGCATTATACACTGTAGAGCCTATTGTAACAATATATGTTGATCAGTTATCTAAAAATAGTACTCATGTTGCATTATTAGCTGGAATAACATTTTCAGCTTCGGGTTTAGCCAATATACTAGCGGCTCCGAGACTTGGTAAACTTTCAGATAAGGTAGGAGCGCATAAAGTTATATTAATAGCTCTTTTGGTTGCTGGAATTATTTTTATTCCCCAGGCATTTGTAAAAAATCCGTGGGAGTTAATGTTTCTCCGTTTTGTATTAGGATTAGCGGCAGGAGGGCTGAGTCCATCTGTTAATATCTTAGTAAAAAAAATCACACCAGATTCTATAACGGGCAGAATTTTTGGCTTTAGCATGGCAGCAGGATATTTAGGGGTATTTGGAGGTTCAGTTTTAGGTGGACAGGTAGCAGCATATTTAGGAATAAGATATGTATTCTTTATTACAAGCGCATTGCTGCTAATAAATGCAGCATGGGTTTACTTTAATGTGTATAGAAAACTTAGTTTAAATTAATAATTATTATATAAAATGAAGATGAATAGGAGATAAAAAATGAATAAGTTATCAGAAAATGAATTATTGAAAGCAGACAAAACAGCTCTTGTACTAATAGATTTACAAAACGGGATTGCAAATAGAGAACTTGCACCGCATAGTGGTGGAAAGGTAGTTGAAAATGCAAGTAAATTAATTAATGCATTTAGTGAAAAAGGTGCCTTTGTAGTTCTTGTAAGAGTTTCTACTACAGATGGAAAAGATATGGTTAAACCAAAGACAGATTTAGAAATTAATGCAATGAAATATCCAGAAGGCTGGGATATTCTAGTGCCTGAAATAGCAAATACTAAGAACGCTCATATTGTTACAAAAAGACAATGGGGAGCTTTTTATGGTACAGACCTAGACTTACAATTAAGACGCCGAGGAATTGATACCATAGTATTAGGTGGTATTTCTACTGGAATTGGGGTAGATACTACAGCAAGAGAAGCATACCAACATGGTTATAATCAAATTTTTGTAGAAGATGCAATGGCAGCAATGTCAAAGGAAGAACATGATTATGTTTGTAAATACATCTTTCCTAGAATGGGTAAGATTAGAGTAAGTGAAGAAGTAATATTAATGTTAAAATAAAATGATTTATTACAGAAAGTGTTGTTAGCCAGGAATATGGTTATCAACGCTTTTTTGTAAATAAATTATTAAAGTAGTAAATTTTGAAGTATATTAAGATAAAAAGACTTTGTTTGATAATTAACAATCAATTATATACGTTTTCGTAAAAGGTTTCAATATAAAAAATAAACTGTTAACAATTTATTAACAGTTTATTAATAAATTGAAACGGTTTCTGTAAAAAAAAACCTTTTATTATGTATGAAAAAAGGGTATTATAAGAACATAAAATTTAAGGAGATGATTTAATGATTAAATTTATTAAAGAAGTATTTAATTCAAAGGCTTTAAAAAAGGCAGTATTATTAGCAGGAGTAGTTTCAGAGGCAAATGCAGCTTCAGCTGATTATATGAATTTAATTAAATATATTATAAGAGATGAAGAAAATACTTCTAGCAAGGAAAGTACTGTTAACAAAGAAATGGAATTAAAAAAAGCTTCATAAGCTTTATATTAAAAGCTTATGAAGCTTTTTTTTATTAATGATTATTTAAAATGGATTATAATTAATTAAAATTTACAACTACACCGCCATATGGTATAGTTAATAGTTTTTGTGTATAATCAATTGTGCAATTGGTATTTTCAAGAAGATTTCTATTATAAATTAAATTCATTCCGATAAAATAAACATCTTTAGCCAAATCATATGGATTTACAAGTACAGTGCCTGTCATTACACCTTTTTGTATTAAATCCTGAGCTTCGTTTCTTCCATCAAAGCCTACAACAAGCACATTTTGCCTATTGATATTATAGCCATTTTTTTGCAAAGCCGTAATGGCACCTATAGCCATGGTATCATCATTAGAGATAATTGCTTCAATCTTATTACCATATTTTAAGAGTAGTGAATTAACAGTGTTCATGGCTTCTTCCTCTTTCCAATCACAAATCTTTGTGGATATGTCCTCAGTTTTTATATTATTTTCATTAATTGTTTGAAGAGAATATTTTGAACGTGCAACTGCATACATGTTATTTAAAGAACCTTCCAGCATAACATATTGTAATATATTATCATTATTTTTATCAATATATGATTTATTTTTATTCCAGGCATCAACAAGAATTTGTCCTTGTAAAACACCACCTTCTGATGGATTCATAATTACTAAACAAGATTTGCTATAAGACATAACAGGCGTTAAATCACCATTACCAAAAAACATTACAGGAATATTATTCTCTTTAATTCTGTCAATAACATATTTAGTAGAGCTTATGTCTACCATATCTATTATTAAAATGTCAGCTTCTTTTGATCTTAGGATAGAGTTGACTTGTCTGTTTTGTATATCTTGACTTCCTTTACAATCAAAGAAAGTATAATGAATTGTCTCAGGATTTTCTTGTTCGACCTTTTTCATATTATCAATGATAAGAGAGGTCAGGTAGATATTGAAATTACTTATTAACACACTGGCCCTTATAGGAGGATCGATATCTATAGATGAAACGTTATTAAATTTTATAGGATTGATTTGTTGTAATATAGATGTAATAAGTAAAAATACAAGGAATAGAGACACTTTTTTAAATAGTTTCATTGTACACTCCTTATTTTAAGATGAAAGTTTAGATAAAAATTTTTAATAAAGCTATGTCTTTATTAAATAATTAGAAGGCCTCTCTTCAGCCTTTTTTATATTTGCCAATATTATTAGTCAATTTTTCTTAGACTTGCATATTTAGTTTGAGTTGAAATCATAGAATTATTCAAAAATAAAATTTGTATAAATAAATAACATATGCTATAATAAACATATATTGAAATAAAAGTAATTATTTCATTATCATGGAATAAAACTTTAACAAATATACACTCCTTATAAATAAAGATATAGCTAAGAGAAAAGGCAATAAACATTATTATTTAATGTTTATTGCCTTTTGCTATGATGTGTTTCCATAATATTATAATTAAAAAAATAAGTAATGGAAAACTAACTTTCTATGTAAAATTTTGAATTTTCAAAATTTGTCACAATACTGTCATAATCACATTGTAATATATAAGTATAAGATAATTAAAACATTATTTATCCCTTATTAAATAATTATTAACCAGTATTTAGAATGATTTATTACACCCTAGTAAATCATTCTTTTTTTGAGTATGTAAAATCGATATTTAGTTTTCGCTAGTGTCATAGTAATACTTCTTAACTTTTAAATAAAAAAGAGCAAAAGTCACATTAAAGTATGGAAGAAATAATGACAATCCCATTAATAATAGTAAAATATATATTAAAAGAAAATAGATTGGTAATGGGAATACTATTAATATGAATAATGGTAATATAATTAATGCAATCCAGCCAAGAAAACTTAATGAAAGTATAAAACCTTCTAATTTGTGTCCATTCATTATATGTATACTTTCCTTTAGGCAGTCAATAGCTGATTTGCTGTTATCATCCATTAAAATGTATAATGCTTGAGAAAGCATTAATGCGACAATAATACCTGGTATTATTAATAAAGCAAGTCCTATGGCTACACATATAATAATTATAATATAAATTATTAATGCCTTCACGAAAACTCTAAAGCCTGAAAATATATCATCTAATAAAGGTGTCTTTTCTATTTGTGCATAGTTTAATGAAAAGTTTAAGGTTCCGACAAATAAAATAATATTGAGAAATAGTGTGATTATATTTACAATTGTTTTTACAAGCAAAGAATTACTGGTACCAACAAAAAAATTAATTGTAGCTAGAATTGCTGGAAAGAAAATAATTGCAATAAAAAATCCACCAATAGCTAGTCCCCACCTATTTTTCAATTGGCTTTTTGCTTGCCTCTTTAATTCAGAAGCATTATTCATTAAAATTTCCTCCTTAAAACTAAAGAATTTTTATATGCTAACAATTTTAAAAGTATACCATAAACGGAGTATTTATACAATATATGAGATGATTATCTAGATATTTATGATAGATAGAATGGGTATTGATATTTTTACATAATGATCATCGAGCCTTATCTAATATCAATTTTAGAGTTGCTGAAAAAATTAGGTAATGTTAAGAAAATAAAGATTATTTTAAAAGTTCAACAAACTATTTGAGATGTAATAAATTGGATGATATAATTAAGAAATATAATGGTAACGTAATGGTGTATATTTTAAGTTTTATAAAATGATGAGAGTGGGATGGGGACAAGTGAATGAGGAAAGAAAAGATGAAATAGGAAGATTATTTCTATTAAGTAATGAAATCGATATAGAAAAGCTCAAGTATTTAGAGATACAGGAAATAATATTTTTGATTTTCTCTGCAAGAGAGTTTAAAGAAAAGCAGGCATTTATAAATGATAATTTTCATGAGAGAGTTAAAATTTTTTTTGATATTTTGAAAGATAAGATAAAAAATGCGGAAGAATTATATATTGCATATGATAAAAACACTAATTATCCATACATAGATGAAGAGGATAGAATATGGATATTTTCGAAAAAAGAATATGCAAATAAGGCTAGAGAGTATTTTGTTCAGCAGTTTTTAATGATAAATATGAAAAAGATAGATGGTGGAGAGATAATTCAAAGGTTTGCTAAATTTCATGTGTTTGGAATCAGAAAAATATTAATAGATAATGGTGAATATAATATAGAAATTAATAGGGATGATATACTACCTCCACCAGATTGGAGTACAACTCCTAAGATAAATATTCCTGTAACCAATCCCAATTTGCAATATTCAATGATTAAGTTTTTTCAACAACTACATTCAAAAAGAGACTATAAAGGCAAGGAACAGCTTCTTCAGAGTTTAGAAGATGAGATGCTTGATGAAGTAATTGGAAGCAAGTATCTTATTCCTATGAAATTAAAAGAAGAAGGAGAAGAGGATTCTCACAATGAGGAAGGTATTGTTATTTTAAAAAAGGACACAATAATGGAATTTTCTAATTTGGAAGGAGACGATGATACTGTTTGGCAGCCAGCTTTTACAGATTGGGAGGAATTTGAAAAAGTATATGATAAAGATGTCTGGAGCGGTAATATTGTAACTTATGATGATTTACTAAAATTCTCTGAAAAAATGGACGGAATAGTAATAAATTGCAGAGGTGTATGTC
>JAEZKY010000340.1 GCA_023435985.1 Bacillota bacterium
TTTCTCCAGACTTTATTATAAAGTGTGAATGTTTTGAAGATTTCATAGAAGAGAAAATGGCATGGATAAATGGATTGGAGGGTGTTGGAAGAATGAGGGTGTCGTCAATCATTTTTATAAAAACACATAGTTAGTGAAAAGTAAAAAAGGAATAAGATTCAAGGGGGTATTGAGGCTGAAAATAAAGTTTGCTTACTGTAATATAAAAGTTTGAATAATAGATGAAAATTAGGAGAAAGTTAATGAGGGGAAATTCTTGATTATACAGGCATTAGAGGCTATTGAATTAATTATTGAATTTTATATTGAGTATAAAATTAGCAAGAGTATGTGTAAAAATTAGGAGTGATTTATAATAAAAAAGTTTGAAGTAGTGATAAAATAGATTGAATATTTGATAATATAGTTTAAAGTTCTAGTAAAAAAGATTAAAGTTTTAATAAAAAAGATTGACGAAGTAATAATAAAGTTTGATTAAATATAATAAAGATTGAAGAAGAAATAATAAAGTTTGGCTAGATATGAAGTAATATTAAAAGAATGATTTATGGATATGGAAAGGGAAGTAACTCATTAATATTCTTTTTAAAGGTCATATTTTTATAATTATTTTTAAGATTGCCAGTGTTTTGTTACATGAAATTACAGTAGAGACGTTGAATCTATTGGTATATATATATTTATAAAAATGATAGAAGTAAGAATTTTAATGGTCTACAATCTACAATAAATAAAAAATAATTTTAAAAAATGATAGTCTAAGAGAAAAACCTCCATTTTGTATGTCATAGTTAATATATAAGGCAAAATAATAGATGTATCAAGTATATTGGAGACAATACGCTTGAGCAAATTTAAATTAAGTGGAGGAATTACAATCATGGGAACCTGGGCATATGGAATTTTTGACGATGATATTACGGCAGATATACAAGACGGTTTTGAAGAATACATAGAAGATGGGTTATCAGTTTCTGAGGCAACTGAAAGGATATTAGAAGGATATCCAAGATTTAAAGATGATGACACTAGGGTATATTTAGCCCTTGCTTCATTACAAATTGAGCATGGAAAAGTACAAGAGGATATTAAACAATCAGCATTAACTATTATAGAAAGTGGTAAAGATCTTGAGGCATGGAAATGGGATGGAAAACGTGCATTAGAGAGGAGAAAAAAGGTATTAAATGAATTGAAAACAAAACTGCTAGGGTATTAATATTAGGTGTACAACAATAAAAAACTCATGTTAGAAGAGTCAGGAATTTTTAATAAGGAAAGGATTAGAAGTTCTGCCTTTTTTATTATGAGAATAAAAGGATACAGGTATAGAAGGCTTTCTTAAATCTAAGAAAGCCTTCTATAATATAAAGAATAGTTTACTTTGTTAATCTTTTTCTAAGAACGACCATAAACAATATAAAGACTGACATGCTAGAGCAGAACTTATAAGAATTAGAAATAATAATGCTATTAGAATATTAAAATGCAAGTAATTTCCTTCTATGCATGTTATAAATAGAGAATATATACACACAAGTGTAAAAAATATCATGCGTAAAATCCAAAATGTAATTTTCTTAAACAATAGACTAGCCTCCTTAATTATGAATTACTAGTATACGAGACTAGTGATTTATTTTAGAATCACTTGATTTTCCAATAACAATAATTCTTTTTTCTATGTTTTCTAGTTTTTCTTCTAGAGCATTTAATTTCCCAATAGTATCTATACTATCAGTAATAAATGCTTGGTTAGCAGCATTTAATTTAGATTCTATAGAAGTAATTCTTCTTTCGATCATATCTAAGTTCTTTTTTATTTTGTTAAACCATTCATTTGTGTTACGATACATTTTAGATAGTAAATTTAATACCTTCTTTTCTTGCATAAAAAATCCTCCTTAAATATTTTATTTGTAAAATATAATAGAAGATTAAATTAAAATTCAAGTTTTCTTACATACAACTATTATTAATTATACGTGGAATATATGATATATTAGGAAACTAAACATGTACGATAGTAGAAGGATATGATTATAATAAGCCTTGGAATATTATCATGTTTAAGAAAGGTTTAGCAAAAGAAATTCTAAAGTTTAAGCGTGGATGGGCTGAATACAATTTAGATGAAAGTATAGATGCATTCTTAGAGTGTTATTTTAAAAGTAAAACCATGTCACTTTGATAAAACATAATAAATTGCACATAAAAAAGAGCCTTTAAAAAGGCTCTTTTATGGGTATAAGTTATCGTTGTTTTATGGAATCAAACAAGGTTAAGCCCAACTATAACAATTCTATACTGACCTGTTGAAGAGTCATAGTATGCATATGAATTAGAATATGTCCCACCAGTTAAAAGTCTATTCTGGTAGGCATATTTAATAATTTCTTGAGGATCATTGCTTGAAGTTTTAAAAAAATTAACGCTAACTCCAAATAGATAATGGGGGAATATATCTCCTGGTATTGACCACTGGTAATTAGCAATTAATTGTGCTTCAGCACTTTCTTTTGAAAGACTACCATTAGCGACAGCCATAGTTATATTATCAAAGTATGACTTCTTAATTCCATTATACTGATGAGGATACCATTTAAAGTATTTTTCCCTCCATGCATCATTTATATCTGCAATTGAGAATTGAGGGCTTGAAGTTAATACTGGAGTAGTAATATCTGGTGTATTATTATTAGTGTTTTGTATAGAACTAATAACTGAGTCTGAGATAAAACTCTTATCACTAGCAATATATAAATTAGAAGCCTTAGATTTTACGAAATTTGAAGCATCTGTTCCTATGTATGCTTTATCATAATACATTATTGGTGAATTTTCTTTTGCCGCAAGAACTGATGCTGATAATGCATTTGGATAATCATAACTTGATACAAGAGTTAATCCATTATAATCACCTTTGTCAAATTGTTTAATTAAATTCATATTAGTATCATACTTGTCATTTCCAGAAATTCTTGTAGTATTTATACCTATAGAATTTAAAGAACTTTCTATAGCAGGACTGAAAGTTGTAGTGTCACCTAATATATATGCTTTTTTAACACCCCATTTTTGAAGGGAATTTTTAACATCTTGTGTTAAAGCATTATGATCAGTAAATATTATAGGATAACCATTTCTGGCGGTAAATGTTGATGCTGCCAATGGATCATTCAAATCGTAGTTAGAGGATATAAATACTGTATCAGAAGGTTTTTCGCTCATTATCTTTTTTGCAACATTTATTGAAGTAGCAACGGTATCTGAGCCAGTAATTCTTTCAACATTATATCCTTTAGACTTTAGATAATCTTCTGTACCAGTATCAACAAACTTTGTGCTTCCAATAATATAGATGTCTTTTGCCTTTAGTCTTTGAATTTCTGATTCGGCATTAGAAATCATTCCATCTTGCGAAGTAACTATTATTGGTGCATTCTTTAAATAAGCAAATGTTGCAGCAGAATAGGATGATGAATCAAGAGAATTTACTAAAACAACTGATTTAGAACTTGTCCAACCTTGCTGACTGATAGCGGCAGAAGTTTGATAAATATCTTGACTTCCTAATCTTGTTACATTTTGACTAGTTGAGATATTTGAATTATTTGTTTTATAAGATGAATTTAGATTTATTACTCCGTTGGAATCTATGTAAAGTTTATCAAGGTATGTATCATGTGCCATATATCCAGAAGGATCAAAATAATACCATTTGCCGTCAATTATTGTTGCACAATGGTTATACCATCCTTCGTGTATTGAATACCACCATCCATTATTATCTTGTTTCCATCCTTCAGCATTTGCTTTAATAGGATTTAAAGTAAATAGTGAGGCAGCGACTAATAAACTTGCTATTAACCTTATTTTTTTCATTCTGTTTCCCCCTAAAATTAACTCTGATTATTAAAATTTAATTTATTGTTATATTATTTCTTTATTTTAGTTTTTAGCATCAATAACATTTGTAACTTTCCATTTACCATTAACATATTCGACAGTAGCATCTTTTACGTATTGTAAACTTTGATCATTTGCTTTATTATTAAAAAATTGAACGTGAAATACTATTTTTGTTTCGCTTACTTTTGTATATTTATTGTTTTGAATCATATGTTGATCAAAATTAAATACATCTGAATGGTTATCAATATATTCATCTAATGTTGCTGTAGGGTGAGAAGCCACAAACTCGTCTGTAATCTCGTCTTCGTTTTCATTTTGTTTTTCTTCTTTTAATAACTGATCTAATTTTGGAGTAGTTCCAGGAGCAGCCTCTTTTATATCAGTATGAACATCTGTACTTGGTGTTACTGTTGAACTTGATTCAGAATTCTTTGAATCTGACTTTTCATTGATTGTACTATCCTGGGACTTAGTAGCATCTGTTTGTTTAATGGTTGTTTCTGTAGTCTCTTTTTTTGTATCTGTTGTTTTATTTCCGCAACCAACTAAAACTCCTGCTGCTAATACAATACTTAATACTAATAATCCTATCTTTTTCATATATCTTCCTCTTTTCGTATAAACTTTTATTTTATCGTAAATTCTAATCTTCTAAATAATATGGATATTCTGTTTTGTAATTCTCAAATTGAGTATTGAATTGATCAAAAAATGAAGCACCATTGTTGAAAATTACAATTTCAAAATATTCTTCAGGTGATGCATGGTAAAAATACCCGCTTGGATAATCAGCACAATTATAAGGCACAAAAGTAACGACCAATTTAACAGGTGTATTTTCTTGTGATAACTTATTTCTAATTTGCTCAACTTGAGAACTAACATCTGCTAAAGGTTGTTCAATTAAATTTCTATAATTCAAGTCTGCACCTGATTTAAATGTAAGATAACTAATAATATCTTTGGATGGGCTTACAGATATAATAGAATAATTATGAACAGTTTTGGAGTTATCTTCTGATGAAACTAAAAAAGTTGTACCTTGCTTAATCCTGTTTTTCTGTTCTTGATAGTTCTTGTTTATTTGTTCGGTTTTTCCCTTTATAGCCTTTGCAATTAACTCTGGATCATATTGGTCATTGAATTTCTTAGCATTTTCGCTTGATACAGGGCTAACATAAAATTTCTCTGAAGTGCCATTAGAATAATCCCTTTCTAATACTGTTTCATCTGCTTCACGAATGACTTCTGTATAAAGAAAATTCCACTTTGGGTCATAAGTGTGCTTTAAGTAAGTATACTTTTCAGGGCCTAATGCTCTTTCTTTACCCATATATGGATACTCGAAAGTGGATTGTTCGGTCATAGTCCATTGAGGGGTGCAATTCGTCAATTTTACATCTGATTCATTATTTGAGGAACTAGTAATAAATACATTTTGATTGCTTACATTATCTGCAAAAGCACTTACAGTTGATAAATTTAATATTGTACAAGTAATAATTGATAGCATAACTAATTTTTTTCTGTTCATTAAAGCAATTCCCCTTTTCTAAGTTTATGTATATTAAATAATAAAGTTTGCTTTGAATAAGTATATTTCTATAATTTATTTAAGGAATAATGTATGTTTTGATGCTTTTTCGTTTGCAGTAACTAAAAAATATTACTTGCCCCCATGGTCTCTAATGTACATTAAAGGCATCTCTAAATCTTTAGATACATTTGAAAAATCTTTGATGCTTATTCCAAAATAAAAATCTTGTATTTCTTCTTTTTCAAATGGTTTTCCGTCAATAGTTCCCTTTATAACATAAGAGTAAGTATACTTTTCAGGGCCTAATGCGCTTTCTTTACCCATATATGGATACTCGAAAGTGGATTGTTCGGGCATAGTCCATTGAGGGGTGCAATTCGTCAATTTTACATCTGATTCATTATTT
>JAEZKY010000350.1 GCA_023435985.1 Bacillota bacterium
TTTCTCCAGACTTTATTATAAAGTGTGAATGTTTTGAAGATTTCATAGAAGAGAAAATGGCATGGATAAATGGATTGGAGGGTGTTGGAAGAATGAGGGTGTCGTCAATCATTTTTATAAAAACACAATAATTGTCCACGTCAAAAAAATCAACTAAGAAATAAAAAAGACTGGCTGCCAGGTGAAGCAGTTATCAATATAGAATAAAAATAGAAGAAAAGAGAGAGCATAAAAGCGAGTAGAGTAGAGCCATTAGATTGGTTCTGGCAATTCGAATTTATGCTCTTTTTAAATTCAAAACTCAATTAAAAAGCCGAGTATAATTTTTAAGATTAAACTGATGATAAATGTTTTAAGTATGATGTGATATAATTTAATTGGAAAATTAAAACGTATACAATTATTATTGGTATTATAATCCCAAAGTGATATATAGGGGTGATGTAATGAGCTTAAAATATGTTTGGCTTAAAATTATAGAAGCAAAGAAGAGAGCATATAGAAAAATTTATAGCTTATTTTATTCAAAGAGAAATAGCATTAAGTTTAAAATTCAATGTTACTTAACAATATTTTCACTGATACCACTTTTAGTAATAGGAATTGTTAGTTATACAATTTCGAAAGCTGCTATAGATAACAAAGTAAAAGATTATTCAAGGCAGTCCATAAGGCAGACAGCAGAAAATATTGAAACCATGCTAAATAATTGTAAGGACAGCCTTATGCAGATAATTTCTAATCCTGATGTAATATCAAGTTTAAAGTCTGTTGTAAAAGATGAGGAAAATTCAAACTATAGCGGTGAAATTTTAAGTAATATACCATTAGCAACTAAACTTGCATACCATATAGCAACTACACAAGAGGTTCAGACAATCTCATTTATCTCGCCTAAGTATTATTTAAAAGGTACTTACTATTGTTCAGATGATGTACTAAAAGGGAACTCCTCGTACTATCAGGAAATCATAAGTAATGATAACAACTATACTTGGTTTTCTACGAGAGCAGCAAGGTATGGATATCAAGACAATCAGAGAGTGAATGTATTTTCTCTTGGAAAGCAGGTATATAACTTAGATGATATGAGACCATTGAACCTTGCAGCTGTTATTGACATTAGAGAGGACAAGCTGTCTGAGATCTGCAGTAAATCAAGTCAAGGAGATATGACGGATCAATGTTTTGTAATTGATGAAAATGGAATGATAATAGCTCATCCAGATAAGAGCATGCTTTATAAAAATATAAATGAATTATTTAGTAGCAGAGATATTTCTAATATTATGAAAAGTTCTGAATACATATCAAGCTTTGAAACAAAATATTTAGATGAATCAGTTGTAGCAAATTCGTTAAAATTAAAAGGATGTAACTGGAGAGTTATTAATATTGTAAAAAGTAAATATTTATATAGAGAATCAGATCAAGTTGTACGGATAATATTTATTGTGGCATTTATTTGTGTAATTTTCTCATCTATTTTTTCTGCATTCATAGCAGCTGGAATTTCAAGACCATTAAAAGATATGAGCAAAATTATGAGGAAAGTAGTTGCAGGAAGTCTGAATGAAAAAATAGGAATCAATAGGAAAACTTCAGAAGAGGTTATAATACTTCAGGAAAGCTATAATTTCATGATACATAAGATTCAAGAATTACTAGATAAAGTATATGAAGAGCAAAGTAATAAGAGGATAGCCGAGATTAAAGCATTAGAGGCACAAATAAACCCTCATTTTTTATACAATACTTTAGATGCAATAAAATGGACAGCATTATTTCAAAAAGCAAATAATACGGCAGAAATGGCAAATATGCTTTCAAGGCTGTTGCATATAAGTTTAGGTAGAGGAAATGAAGTTATTCCATTTGAAGAAGAACTTGAACATGTTAAGTGTTATTTAGGAATTCAGAAATTTAGATTTAATTTTAATATAGATGTAAATTTTAACATAGATGAAGAAACAATGAAATTAAAAGTTCCAAAGATAATATTACAGCCTATAGTAGAGAATTCCATTTTACATGGATTGTCGGACAAACTTAAAGGAGGAATAATAGAGATTAGTAGCTCAATTAATCAAGATAAAGTTAATATTGAAATAATTGATAATGGATGTGGTTTTGATATTAACGAGAATGATATTACTAAAGAATCAAAACGAAAGACTGGCCAATCATTTTCAGGTATAGGTATTGCAAATGTTCAGGAAAGGATAAAACTTATATGTGGAAGGGAATATGGAATTGCCGTGGAAAGTGAGATAAATCAAGGAACTAAGATTAAGATTTCTTTACCTAAAATGGAATGAGGTGTGTACTATGTTTGGTGTTTTATTAGTTGATGATGAGGTGATTGTGCGATTGGGTATAAAATCCATGATTGATTGGGAGCGATTAGGTTTAACAGTTATCGGAGATACCTCAAATGGACAAGAAGCTATGGAAGTTTTTAAGAAATTCAATCCGGAAATCGTTATAACAGATATAAAAATGCCCATAATGGACGGGATAGAATTTATTAAGAATATAAGAGCTATAAACTCTGAGACAAAGATAATAATTTTGACTTGTTTGCAGGATTTCGAATATGCAAAAGAAGCAATAAGCCTTGGAGCCTCTGAATACTTTGTAAAATCAGATATGATGCCGGCTGATATGGAACGTATCTTGATTAAAGTAAGAGATTCTATTGTGATAGAGCAGGATAAGGAGATTAAATTAAATGAAATGAGAATTAAAGCCTTAAAAAGCAAAGTTGTTGAAAAGGAGCAATTCTTATGGGAACTTTCTATGAATGCTGTCTCTTGGAATGAAGCTACAAAAAGCATAATACAGCAAATGGATTTAAGTTATTTAATGAATGGGTATTTTGTTTTTAATGTGAGTGTGGACTACTATGAAAAAGTGACTGCAGGAATGCTAGAGCAGGAAAAAATAAAGTTACTCGACAAAGTTCATAATATTGTAGAGAGTACAGTTAATGGTGAAGTTTCATGTAAAGGTGAAGTATATAATGGAAACAGTGGAGAAGTAAATCTTATTCTAAAGGTAATGAATTATGCTAGTGAATTAAATAAATCTGAGATTCTAAATTCTATAGGAGAAAAGATTATAAAGGCCATAAAGACGGAATTGAAATATAGTATAACAATTGGAATTAGTGATACTGTTAACAATTTAGAAAGTTTAAATAAAGGATATACTCAAGCTAAAAATGCCAGTAACTTTAAAGTTTTTAATGGTTGCGGAAAAATTATTAGTTACGCAAATACAATTTCGCAAAATATTATTAATAGGCAAATTAGCTTAGACTTTAAAAAAATAAGAGATTATATATATTTATTAAAACGCAGTGAAACAAATATATTAATAGAAGATATATTTAATCAAATTGCAGAATTAAGAGATTATGAGGCACTTAATACAATACCATTGGAATTGGTAGTTTCATTAATAAGTATATATTCAGAAATATGTAAGGATGCAGATATTATAAATAATAAGAAAAAAGCTTTTTATGAGCAGATTAAATATCTCGAAACTATTGAAGACATAATAGGTTGGTTTAAGTTGGTATTTAATGAGGCTATAGACATGGTTAAGGATATATATAATTCTGATAAAAATAGTGTTTCAAAAGCACGAAGTTATATAGAAGAAAACTTTGCAAGGGAGATTTCGCTGCAAACAATAAGCAACCATGTTCATTTAAGTAAAAATTATTTTGTAAACTTGTTTAAAAAAGAGATGAATGAGAGTTTTGTTGATTATCTTACAAAGGTAAGAATTAAAAAAGCTAAAAGTTTATTAGAGAATTCGGAGCTTAAAATTAATGACATAGGAATACGTGTTGGAATAGAGGATCCAAGATATTTTTCTAAGGTTTTTAAAAAAAGTACTGGCTATACACCAAAGGAATATAGGAAAATAGCATATAGTATGAAGTAGTTTTAAAGAGTTTATTAATTAAATTATTTTCTAACAAAGTTATTGCAGGACATTAGAAGTATTAATAATGTTCTGCAACTTTTTTTATTATCAGCCATACTCTGCTTAGATCTTATGCTAAATAATATATATATTGCAATAATAAAATTGCATTCTAAATGTCTATGAGCTAAGTAAATATAGAAATGTAAAATGCATAAGATTAATTGTAGCATATATAATAAAAAAATCCTGCAAACACATCGTTCACAGGATCTTTATTAAAACAAATTACTATATGTTATAACTAGCAATCAAGTTTAAATGGTTCTTCTTTCAATGTATTAGTAATATCATTTTTATCTATTATTATAAATTTACCTTCTACTGATTTAAAATTTTTATCCATTTTATCATTGGTAAAAGTGATACTATCTTTTGCGTTCTTACCTTTTATTACATCAGAACTAAAAATTGTATCTTCCATAGAATTATCAACTGAAATATCACCAACTTGTACTGTTATATCCTTGTCACCTTTGTTTTCTATTTCTAGATTTATTTCTGGTCCCATAGCTCCATCTCTATCTACACCAGTATAAGTTACTTTTGCAAACTCATCATCAAAAATAACTTTACTTTCTGCCTTTTTATCATCTTTAGTATCCTTTTTGTCTGCAGAATCAGATGCGCTTGTGCTATTAGATGAATTTGCTGTTTCTTTAGAAGAAGAATCACCACAACCTACCAAACTCAATATAGTTACTGTACATACTAAAATACTTATTAATCTCTTTTTCACCGTATATCCCCCTTAAAAATAAAAAATGTTTATATTATTATTGTATATATATTTAACATTTTGTCAAATTATATTAATAGAGTAAATAACGACCATATGGTGATTTTAATTCCATACATTAATAAAATAAACAGCTTTTTATGTGCTTAACTCTATGCTCATAAGAATATAAAAAGCTAAAGGATAGATTTTATTATTAATTATTCTTGAATTTTTTATTTTGCAACATATATATAAAACTATTAGTAAAAGATAACTAACCCTTACTAGCCTTATAATCAATCTTTAAGTTTAAATAATTGTTAGGTAGTTATGAAGTTTAAGAAATAAAAATCTTTAAATATTACACTTATATTTAAATAATGCAGGTAAGTGAATTAATTTATATAAGTTTATTAATGATTAACTTTAAGTATATTTATTTATTGCACAAATTTAATTATTTTTTTGATTTTCTATAAATTCATATTTTAGTATTATAATAGCATGAAATGAAACTTTAAAAACATTAGAGGGGGAAAAATATTATGAAATGTAAACGGTTAGTATGTACGGTGATAGCTATTGCTTGCACTTTGTCATTAGGAATTACAGGCTGCTCAAGCGGCAGTTCAAAAACATCTACTGAAAGTGCACCTGCTAAGACAAGTGATTCTCCAGTAGAACTTGTATTTTGGAATCCTTTTGGTGGTGGTGATGGAGATTACGAAGATAAGATTGTTAAGGATTTTAATGATTCCCAAAAAGAAGTTGTTATTAAACAATTAAGGCTTGATTCAGCAGATTATTATGCAAAGCTTGGAACAGCGCTTGCTTCTGGAAAAGGGCCAGATATTGCTATAGCTCATGTTGATAAAATAGCACCTTTTGTAAAAGCAAAACAGATATTAGCTTTGGATGATATAGTTTCTAAAGTTGGACTTAGTTATGATGAAATAACAGATTCTAATGCTAAAAGTGTAGTGTTTAATGGAAAGCATTATGCAGTACCAATAGATACGCATTTTCATGTGATGTATTACAATACGGATATACTTAAAAAAGCAGATTTACTTACTGATGATGGAAAACCTAAACTTGAAGATGTATCAAAAGAAGGATTTGTAAAATTTCTACAACAAATAAAGGAAAAGGTACCGGATGTTACACCTATGTCTGTTAATACTCCGTATTTTCAAGAACCATTCTATAATTTGTATTATGAAGCTGGAGGAAATTTACTTAATGATGATTTGACTAAGGCTGAAGTTAATAATGATAAAGCGCTTGATGTTTTGAATTTTTATATGAATTTATATGATACAAAACTTAGTGATGTTAATGATAAAACTCCGTGGCAGACCTTTAGTGATGGTAAATCAGCAATATGGTTTGGAGGAGTTTGGGAGGCAGGCCAGCATTTTGACGATAAAGAACACAAGATTGCGGCTGTACCACTTCCACCGATATTTGGAAGTGAAACTCATTGGGCTAGCTCTCATACATTGATAGTTCCTTCTTATGTAGATTCAGCAAAACAAGAAGCAGCAATGAAATTTGCTAAATATTATACAGAAGTTGGTGGAAAGACATGGGGACAAGCTGGACATGTACCTGCAGGAAAAGCAGTTGCTGAAAGTTCAGAATACACTGGGTTACCTTATAGAAACGAATTTATAGCAGCTCAAAAGACAGTTAAGTTTGCTCCGCCAACAGATAAATATAACTCAATCGATACAGCAATACAAGAAGTTTTACAGAACATAGTATTTAAAAAGGTTACCCCTCAAGAAGGGCTTCAGACAATGGAGAAAAATATTAATGATATATTAGGTAATTAGTTGTTATTAAAAAAGTATAAAAATTGCAGCTTATGATGCAATTTTTATACTTAAGTTTAGGAGGCGAAATGTTTATATGGGCACAAAATTAGAGGTATCAAACACAGATTCTAAAGTAGTTAAAGAAAATAAAATGGCTAAGACAATTAAGAATGAAATGTCAGCCCTAGCATTTTTGGCCCCATTTCTTGTAGTTTTTATTATATTCTACATTTGGCCTGTGATAAAAGGCGGATATATGAGCTTTTTTTCATGGGGAGTAGCTGGGGCAGATAAATATGTTGGATTCAAAAATTATATTAGCATTTTGAAAAATAAAGATTTCTATAGTAATCTATGGCATTCTTTTTATTTTTTAATAATATCGGCACCAATTATAATTGCTTTGGGACTTGCACTTGCTATGATAGTTAACCAAAAAATAATATTTAGAACTGCAATTAGGGGAATATATTTTATGCCATATGTGTTATCAGTTTCTGTAGTAAGTTTTATTTGGCTCAGAATGTTTGATTCCAACAATGGATTAGTCAATGCAGTTATTTCCAAGATAGGCATTCATGGAAATATAAGCTGGTTAACAGATTCAAATTATGCATGGTGGGCAATAGATATAACAACGGTCTGGTGGACAGTCGGCTTTGTAATGGTTTTATTCCTAGCAGGCCTTCAAGAAATACCTGAAGAATTATATGAAGCAAGTTCTATTGATGGAGCGAGTTCATTTCAAAAGTTTATACATATAACTTTACCATCTTTGTCAGGTGTAATTCGCGTACAAGTATTTTTTCAAGTAATAGCAGGTTTAAAAATCTTTGGACAACCACATATTATGACTCAGGGTGGCCCTGGAGATGCTACCAATACAATAATAAGATATATTTATATGACAGGGTTTAAGAAAGATGCTTTTGGTATGGCATCAGCCCAATCAATCCTCTTCTGTATCATTATGCTCATAGTAGCAGCACTTCAATATAGATTTGTAAATAAGAAAGATTAAGGAAAAGGAGGATTATGATTAAAATGAAGAAAGCATTACTTAATATTTTGGCTATAGCTATAGCTGTTATTTTTCTTGTTCCTCTTTTATGGATGTTTATTGTAGCACTTAAACCTAATGGTGTTAATGCAATAGAGCTAAAGGATTGGTTTAATTTTTCGGATTTGACTTTGGAAAATTATATAAAGGTTATAACAACCTCAAAAATCTTTTTATGGACATTTAATAGCTGCATTATAGGATTAATCACTACAGTAATTTGTGTTGTAACAAGCTCCCTTGCTGCTTATGCGTTTTCAAAAAAACAGTTTAAGATGAAGGCTCTTATTTATCTTATAGTGGTGTCAGGGTTATTAATACCAACAGAAGCTATTATGATACCATTATACGATACAGTTTTACATTTAAAACTCATTGATAATATCTGGGGAATAATTTTGCCAGGTCTCACAAATCCTCTTGGAATAATTTTGATGAAACAATTTATGGATGGAATTCCTAACAGTTATATTGAGGCTGCAAAGTTAGATGGATGCAAGGATTTTAGGATATGGTATAAAATCTGTGTGCCTCTTACGAAATCAGCAATGGTTTCAATAGGAATATTTTACTTCATCTTATCTTGGAATAACTTCATATGGCCATATATAGCTATAACCTCTGAGGAAAATATGGTTTTGGCAACAGGTCTTCCAACGTTTTTGGGAAGTAATATTAGCCAAATAAATACGATTATGGCCGCTAGTTCAATTGCAGCAGTACCTACAATCATAGTATTTATAATTTTACAAAAGCACATTATTAAAGGTGTGGCACTTTCAGGAGTAAAAGGATAATTAAGATGCGTAATAGCAGCGTTTCTAAAAAGATGTGATTCTATATTAAATTAAAATAGAAATGTTTAAAAGTTAGGGGGAATGATGTTGGAAAATACGATTAGAAATGAATATCCTAGGCCTCAATTCCAAAGAGCATTATGGGAAAACTTAAATGGTGAATGGGAATTTGAATTTGATGATAAAAGAGTGGGAGATAAGGAAAAATGGTATTTATCTGAAAAGCCTTTTTCAATGAAAATCCAAGTCCCTTTCGCATATCAGAGTGAATTAAGCGGTATTGGCAAAACTGAGTTTCACGATCTTGTTTGGTATAAGAAAGAATTCAAGCTTCCAATAACTTTTTTAGGTTATAGCACAATACTTCATTTTGGAGCAGTTGATTATAAAGCAGATATATGGATAAATGGACAGCATGTAATGTCTCATCAAGGTGGAAATACTCCTTTTAAGATAGATATAACCAATGAATTAGTAGAAGGCGATAATGTTATAGTTGTAAGGGCTGAAGATTTTAGCGAAGATTTGACATTACCTCGCGGGAAGCAGTATTGGAAAGAGAAATCTGAGGCTATTTGGTATACCAATACCACAGGTATTTGGCAGACTGTTTGGCTGGAAGCAGTTTCACAAATCAATATTGAAAAAGTAAAATATACCTCTTTTATTGATACGACTGAAATTGAAATTGAGTATTTTATTAATGGTTATGAAAATTTGAAAGATATTCAATTGCAGGTGAATATTTGTTTTGATAAAAAAGTCATTGTAGATGATATTTATAAAATAAAATCTAAGGTTGAATCTAGGAAAATAAAACTTAACGAATTTAATGAACATCACTTTTCGCATTTATGGACACCTGAAACCCCGTTTCTTTATGATGTGGAATTTAAGCTTACATGTGATGGTAAGCTAGCAGATGCTGTCAAGAGTTACTTTGGAATGCGTAAAGTGTCGGTAGAAGATGGTAAAGTATGCCTTAATAATAGACCTTATTATATGAGATTGGTATTAGATCAAGGATACTTTCCTGGTGGAATTTTAACAGCTCCCTCAGATGAAGCATTAAAAAGGGATATAGAATTGACGAAGGCTTTAGGGTTTAATGGGGCTCGGAAGCATCAGAAGGTTGAAGATCCGCGTTATCTATATTGGTGCGATAAGCTTGGCCTGATAGTTTGGGGAGAAATGGCAAATGCTTTTGATTATTCTGAGGATTATGCAAAAAAGATTTCTATAGAGTGGCATGAAGTAATAGATCGGGATTATAATCATCCGTCAATTTTTGTTTGGGTGCCTCTTAATGAAAGCTGGGGTGTGCCTAAAATATTGACTGAAGTAAAACAGCAAGAGCATGCTCTTGCCTTGTATCATCTTATAAAATCCCTAGATGCAACTAGGCTAGTTGTATCTAATGATGGCTGGGAGCTTGTTGAAACTGATTTGTGCAATATCCATGATTATGAGTGGCGTTCAGAGATTCTTAAGCAGAGATATAAAACAGTTGAAAATTTGGTTGATACCATGCCATCAGAAAGAAGAATATTTGTTGGTGAATATAAATATAATGGGCAGCCAATACTTGTTTCTGAATTTGGAGGAATAGCATATAAGAACCAAGAGAAAAATGGCTGGGGGTATTCGGGAGCTTTAAATGAAGAAGATTTTATTAACAGGATAAAGTCAGTAGTTGAACCTTTAAAAAACTCAGAAATCATTCAAGGCTTTTGCTATACCCAGCTTACAGATGTAGAACAAGAGATGAATGGAATTCTTACGTTTGAAAGACAACCAAAGGTACCTATTGAAGAAATATATAAAATAATAAAAGAGTAATAAGATAACAGGAGTAAATAGCAGTAATAGATTAAGTCTTATAATAAGCTGAATTTAATAAGGAAGGTATGTTTTAAATTTAGCTGTTATATATAGAAACTTAAAATAATTATAGAGGAGATGTTAAAATGTTTAAAAAGAAAAGATTTAAGTTTTCTATGTGTTTAATGTTAGTTTTATCTACTTTTTTAGCTGTGTCTCCAGTAAGTGCTGCAAATACTGCAACTTTTGGAGAAGCAAAGATTATTACTAATATTAATACTTTTGCTGATGCAGGGCCTGATGCACGAGGAATAAGACCTGGAACCTTCGGATCAGAATATGCAAGGCTTACTAAGCTGTCAGATGGTACTTGGTTATGTGCATTAACAATATATGATAATAATGGGTATACTCATATGTCATCATGGGGAGGGACAAGACTTCAGGTATTCAAAAGTACTGATAACTGCAGGACATGGAAACTTATATCAACAATCGCAGATAACAATAGAGATTTAGATAATGCCCAAATTGTTCAATTGCCAAATGGAGAATTAAGATTGGCTGCAAGATCAGTTAGATGGCAGGAATCCTATAGAATTTATATTTATAAGAGCACTGATGGAGGAGTGACATGGCCATATCTTTCAACCTTGGATTCAAATGAAGGAACAGCAGGAAGTCTCGGAAATCCAGATAAAGGTATTTATGAGCCACATTTTCAAATATTAAATGATGGAAGTTTGGCTTGTTTTTATGCTAACGAAAAACATGTAACTGAAAATCCTTCATATTCTCAGATTATTTCAGAAAGGATTTCTAATGATGGAGGTGCTACTTGGGGGAAAGAGATATGGGTAGCTTGGGATAATAACTCGGCTGGAAGACCTGGTATGCCTGTAGTGACTAAGATGGCTAACGGAAATTACATTGTAGTTTTTGAAGTAGTTGGTACTCAAGATGCTAATATATTCTGCAAAACTTCAAGTGATGGAAAAACTTGGACTTCAGGGATAGGGACAAAGATTCCTGATCAAAAAGCAGGACCTTATATTACATCTCTTTCTGATGGAAGGCTAATGGTTACATCTTGTACAAATAATCTATCCTTTAGTCTTGACTATGGCGCTTCCTGGTATACTAATGATCAGCAGCCTTGGACTTTTGGATATAACCTTGACTGGAGTAGTGTTTATCAGACAGGTACGAATGAAATAGCAGCAGTAACTAGCGTACCAAGAACAGAAGGCGGTCATAATGTCCAAATTAAGTTTGCAAGCATTCTCCCTCTTAAGTCTATAAATTCAGGCAAGCAGTATAAATTATCTTCAAAGTGTAGCAATGATACTATGTGTCTTGATGTTTCAGAGGGGTCAACAGCTGCTGGAGCAAATGTGCAGCAGTGGAATGATAACGGATTAAATCCTCAGAAGTGGACTATAATATCAACTAATGATGGTTACTATAAGCTTATTAATGCTCAAAGTGGTATGGCATTGGAAGTCGTGAATGCGTATACTAATGATGGTGCGAATGTACAACAATGGAATGACAATGGAGCTGATTGCCAAAAGTGGAGGATAGAAGATCTTGGCAATGGTTACTGTAAACTTGTTAATAAGAATAGTGGTAAATGTCTTGATGTCAATGCCAATTCAGCAGTTGCTGGAGAGAACGTGCAACAGTGGACTGATAATGGATATGACGCACAATGCTGGAAGCTGGTTCAGTTAAACTAAGTATTTTTTATTAAGTTTTAAATAATGATAAATCTAAAATAAAAATTAAATAGTCAATTAAGAAGTCTGAGAGAGCAGTCACAAAATACTATATACAATTTAGTATGTTTTGTGGCTGTTTTTGAATTATAGTCTAGCAAAAATTTATGATTATCAGTATCTTTCCAGGGAAAGGAAAGAATTGCTTTCGTAGAAATAATACAGGCAATAATATATAATGATATAGATAAAGATAGTGTTAATAAAAATCAGGAAGTATAGTATGGTTTAAATTATAATGCTTAAATCTAATATAAAGTGAAGAGAGGTTACGTAATGAATAGTCTTTCAATTAGACCAGTAGTAAGAGAAGATATAAAGTATGTTGCAGATATAGAAAATTTATGTTTCCCAAAGGCTGAAGGGGCATCTTTAAAAAGTTTTTATGAGAGATTTGATGCCTTTCCAGAAAGTTTTTTTGTTGCAGAAATTGATAATAAAATTGTTGGATATATTAACGGATGTATAACAGATAAACCAAACCTGCCAGATGAATTATATCATGATGCAGCGTTGCATAATCCAAGCGGAGACTATCAAACTGTATTTGGATTGGCTGTAGCTCCTGATTATCAGCATGAAGGCATTGCAGGAAAATTAATGGATTACTTGATAAATATTTCTCGTGATAGAGGGAAAAAAGGGATTATTTTGACTTGCAAGGAACATTTAATTCATTTTTATGAGGGATTTGGATATGTACATAAGGGAATTGCTGATTCAAACCATGGGAATGCAGTATGGAATAATATGCTTTTAGAGTTTTAGGGTTTACAAGTAAGCTTATTTAGGAAAATTTAAAGATAGAGATTAGAGGGGGGGTACTGATGCAATGGTAATGGCATGTGTCGTTGCATCAGTATTTTTGCTCTAAAAATAATTATAAGCTTTCATCAAATTAAGTAGCACTAAATGATTTTAAAATGTTTATATAATAATTTGATTCTCTTAAGACATGATCAGCGAAAAGTGGAAGAATTATTGATTTTATTTTACATGCTAAAAGTCCTTCGGTTCCTTGAGCTTTGAAATTTCTGAGTTTTATGGCTTCATCTAAGGTGGTTTCAGTAAGGCTGATTAAATCAGAAGCAGCTTTACTTGCAGCGGAAGCTTCATCTTTTAATGCTTCAAATTCCTTTCCAAAGTTATCGGCTATGTTAAATAGTTCTTTTTCAGTTGGATCTAGCATACCTCTAATAGTAAAGGAATGCTCGGAGAGCTTATCATCCCAAAACCTTTCAAGTGCAAGTATATCCCTGCTAAGATCAAGTCCAATACCTTCTTGTAATCTAGATAATAGTTCGGCAAAGATTAGCGCCTCAGTAAGTACATGATTTATAACTGCTGGATATAGAGTTGTAAATAGGTTACAGTTTAATACATCATTAAGTAACTTTCTTTTAAATCTGATAATCATATTTGTGGCTGCTAAGGAATGGTGATTTAGCATATATACATTGTCTGTTATCATGGAAACACTTTTATCATTAGAGCTAGGCGATAATGAATTTTCAGCAGAAGTTATGCTAGAATCTATAGAAATTCCAGTAGCAAATTGAGTTGCTCTTTCAGCATCCAGAGTATATTTTGTTGTTATTTCGTCACTTTCTAATACTTGTGAGGGAAGAATTCCATCTGATAAGGTGATCGCACGTGAAAGTAATGCTGCAAATTCATTTTTTAAGGCATCTGCTTGACTAATTAAATCTTTATTTTTGGGTGGTAACGAGGCTTCTAAAAATATGGAGTGTTCTTTCATTATTCTTAAAAAAAACAGGTTTAGTTCTAAAGACTGAGTAATAAAATCTTGTTTTGATATCATTCTATGCTCCTAAATAGTATCTATATCTTTATTAATATATTCAATACAATGAATTAAGTGATTGAGTGTATTAGTAGAATAACTATTTTACTTGACAGAGATAAACTGAGTGATATACTGTATGATATATATTTTGAAGGTAAGGACAAGCTATTCGCGTGCTTGTAAAAAGATCATGAGTTGTACAGCGAGGATGCTTGAAAACAACATAAAAAGGAGTTATATATTATGATGATTGTAGATAATGAAAAATGCGTGGGCTGTGGACTTTGTGTTAAAGATTGTTTTGCCAATGATATTAAGATAGCTGATGGGAAGGCTAAAGTTAGAAATATTGCATGTTTTAAATGTGGTCATTGTATTGCAGTATGTCCTAAAGGTGCTGTATCTACAGATGAGTATAATATGGAAGAGGTAAAAACTTATAATGAAGCTGAATTTAAAATAGATTCAGAAACATTATTAAATTTCATAAAATTTAGAAGGACTACAAGACAATTTAAGGATAAGGATGTGGAAACAGAAAAGATTTCTAAGATTATTGAAGCAGGAAGATTTACTCAAACAGGTAGCAATAGTCAAAACGTTTCTTATGTAGTAGTAAAAGATAAGATAGATGAACTTAAGGAATTAGTTTTTGAGAGTCTTAAAGTTAAAGGTGAAGAAATACTTAATAATTTAAATGAACAAACTAAACCATTTAAGAGATATGCACAGATGTGGATAATGATGTATGAAGGATATAAAAAAAATCCTAAAAATGACAGACTATTTTTCAATGCTCCAGCAGTAATACTTGTCGTTTCTGACTCACAAGTAAATGCATCTCTAGCATCCTCTAATATGGAGCTTATGACTAATGCTCTAGGGCTTGGAACATTTTTTAGCGGGTTCTTCACATTTGCAGCACAAGGAAATGTGAAGATCAGAGAATTAGTTGAACTAGAGGAAAATAAAGAAATTGTAACTTGCATGATAATTGGATATCCAAATGTAAACTATGTTAGAACAGTTCCAAGAAAAGCTGCAAATATATTATGGAAGTAAAATTTCAATAATTTATATTGGATTTTGAGCTGTTTATAAATATAGATGAAATTCTATTTTATAAACAGCTTTTATTCCATAAAAGCATAATAAAAATATTTTTACAAATAAAGTGATATGTTGTAAAAATAGTAACATAACATAAGATAATTGTATAAATTGTCAAAAAAATCAGTGAAATTCCTTCATAGTGATATTCTAAAACAAATGAAGAATGAGGGAGAAGAAAACGTTATCTAGGTGAATTATGGCTAATTGTGTATGAGAAAATATAATATTTTTGTAGTAATATTAAACTTATTTAATTGGATAAATGGTACAATGCTACAATAATATGTATTGTTGTATAACATAGTCTAAAAAAGTAAATTATAAAGCGATTTGCATATAAATTTACCAGATAAGGGGTGTGTAAGAAATGAAGAAAAATAGTAAGCTGTTTCGAAAAATTGTTATAGGAATTGTATTATTTATTATAATACCTATATTATTAATAGGAGAAATTTCAATTTATAAATTAAAGTCAGCATTAGAAAGTAGCTTAAAAACAACTAGTATACAAACGATTAAGGAAGTTGATAAAGGATTTTCCGAGTATTTACAGGTGTTAGGTACGCAAATGGATGTAGCAGCAAAAAACATACATATTAAAGATCTGACTAATTCAGGTGCAGATCATAAGCTTACAGTAAACTATGTTCAAGGAATGTTTAAGGATACTAAATCATCAGTTGATGGAATCATAAATGCAGGTTTTGCTGGAGAAAATGGTGAACTAGTATTAGATAGTGGAGTCTTAACCTTAAATGATTTGAATTTTAAGGAAAGAGAATGGTATGTAAAAGCAAAAGCAGCTAATGGTAAGATAGTATATATTAAACCATATAAAGATGCTGTATCAGGAAAGCAGGTTATGACAGTCGCTCAAGCAGTTAAAGATGATAATGGACAGTTTATAGGAGTTATAGTAATTGATATGTCCCTTGATGCGGTGCAGAAATACATAGGTGGAATACAATTATTAAATACAGGCTATGTTTTACTTGCAGATGGTGATGGAGATATTATAGTAAATAATGATAAAAATACTGTGGCAGAAGATAATGTTACTGGTTTATCGTTCTGGAATTCAGCCAAAGGGGAAGACCTTGGAGTATACACTTTTGAAAGTAATAAAAAATCATTTTATGTATGTCAGGAAACTAATGAAAAGACTGGATGGAAGCTGGTTGGAATCATTGACGGCAAAGAAGTTGAAGATGGTGTAATGGCTATACATGGAACAATGCTTATAATTTCAATTGTATTAGTTATTATAGGAGTTTCCATAGGAGTTATTGCAGCATTGTATCTTATGAAAGAGATAAATAGATTAAAGAATGTAATTAACAAAGCTTCAAAAGGAGATCTTACAGAAAGAATTACTATTACAGCAAAGGATGAATTTAAAGAACTTGGTGATGACTTCAACACTATGTTAGACAGCTTATCTGATTTGCTAGACAATGTTCAAAATACATCTGCAAATTTAATTGAGGCATCTGTAAATATAGCAAGTATGTCAGAGGAAACTACATCTTCAGTATCAGAGGTAACAAATGCCATACAAGAGGTATCAGCTGGAGCTACAAGTCAAGCACAATTTGCGACTGAGATTGCAGCTAATGCTGAAGAATTATCAGATAGAATAGATGAAGTTGATAAGCATACAAGTAATATTAATAATTTATCAAATGTAACTAAAGATTTAAGCAAGCAGGGAATTTTTATAATTCAAGAGTTAATAGATAAGGCTGCAAGTGCTAAAACAAATGCTATTAAGTCTGCAGGCATGGTTACGGATATGATAGAAAGCATAAATAAAATTAATTACATATCAAATGTAATTGAAGAGATTACTGAACAGACTAATCTTTTAGCATTAAATGCAAGTATAGAAGCAGCAAGAGCAGGGGAAGCGGGAAAAGGATTTGCAGTAGTTGCTGAAGAAATAAGAAAACTTGCAGAGGAATCTAAAAAATCTACTGATGAAATAAAAACTATTGTTACAGAGATAGGCGTTAATGGAAATAATACTAAAGCTGCAATGGAAGCAAGCAGAGAGATGTCTCAGGCACAAGGTGAAGTTATAAAAGAAACAGAAGATATATTTGCTAAAATAGTTGAATCAATAATACCTTTAACAGATGCAATTAAAGAGATTAAAGATTTAAATGAAAAAATGCATGTAAATAAGGAAAAAGTAAAATCACAAATAGAAAATATAGCAGCAGTATCAGAAGAATCAGCATCTATATCAGAGGAAGTTACAGCATCAGCAGAAGAAGTGAGTGCAACAATGGATGAACTTACACAATATGCAAGTAACCTTGAAAATATTGCTGATGAGTTAAAAGAAAAGATGAGTAAGTTTACTTTAAAGTAAAATAATAAAGATCATACTTTTGTTAAGCATATATGTCATATAGCTTATACAAAGTATGATCTTTATTTATGTAGCTGAAATTAACGTTAGGCATATTAAAGAAAATAACAAGTCCAAATATGCTGAGAATATTTTTCATCAGACAAGAAGTAGATTGACTTGTTATTTTTTGATAATGACTTACATCATTTCAAGCATTTGCTTTAATATTCTAGTTGAATTCTTAACTGCAATTGGAATAAATTTTTGATAATCCATATGTGCTCCGTTATTTGCATTATCAGAAATTGATCTAATAACTACAAATGGAATTGAGTTTAAGTAGCAAACTTGTGCTATACTAGCACCTTCCATTTCACAGGATATTGCTCCAAATTCTTTGTCTAACCATTGAATTTTTTCAATATTAGCAACAAATTGATCACCAGAAGCAATTCTTCCAACAAAGCTGTTTAACTCTGGAATCTTTTCACAAGCTTTTTTAGCTAAAGAGACCATTTCTTTATCGCATTTGAAATCAAAAGTATCAAGTCTTGGAATTTGTCCCATCTTATCTCCAAAAGCTGTAGTATCCATATCGTGTTGCACTAAGTTTTCAGCAACAACTATATCTCCTGGATAAATTTCTTTACCAATTCCACCAGCAACACCAACATTGATAATCTTATCTACATTGTATTCTGATGCTAATATCTGAGCACAAATAGCTGAATTTACTTTACCAATTCCACAAACTACAGCTACTACATCTTTACCATATAATTTACCCTTGTGGAAAGTCATGTTAGCTTTTTCTTTCTTTGCTTCAATATTTAAGTCTTGTAATAGAATCTCTAATTCCTCTGCCATAGCAGCAATTATTCCAATAGTCATATAATAATTGTCCTCCTAAAAATAATATAATTAAGTACAAAACAATGTACATTTATAGATAGCCAACATATGAACTAGACTTATAACTTGCAACCGATAAAACCATCAATCAGTTATGAGTAGTATAATCTAAAAATTAAAAGTAATAAATCGAGTTTTTGTTTTGGATATCTATTTAACCAGATAAATAAAACTGGTTAAATATACATAATACTAAGTTATATTATAAGCATAAGTTAACAAATTTAACAGAGAAAATGCTAAAATTATATATCTAATTTTAGTTTATTTTTATGATATAATAGCTATTGACGATTAAAAATATAGGATAACAGGATTTTATTATACAAAAATAACTATTTAATAAGGAGAGAAAATATATGACAGCACAACATTCTTTATCAAGAACAGAATTATTAATAGGTAAAGATGGATTAGATAAATTAAGAAATAGTAAAGTAATTGTTTTTGGTGTAGGCGGAGTAGGAAGTTATACTATTGAAGCACTTGCAAGAGCTGGAGTTGGCGAGTTAATTATAGTTGATGATGATACTGTATGTCTAACAAATTTAAATAGACAGGTACATGCTACGTATAAAACTATAAGCCAGCCTAAAGTTGATGTTATGAAGGAAAGAATATTATCTATAAACAAAGACTGCAATGTTATAACTCATCAGGTTTTTGTTACTCAAGACAATATAGCAGAAATAATTCCTGATGATGTAGATTATGTTGTTGATGCAATAGACACAGTATCGGCAAAGCTTGGACTAGTGGAATATTGTTCTAAGAAAAATATAAGAATAATGAGTTCTATGGGTACTGGAAATAAATTGGATCCTACTCAATTTAAAGTTACGGATATATTTAAGACAAAGATATGTCCATTGGCTAAAGTTATGAGATCTGAGCTACGTAAACGAGGAATAGAAAAACTAAAGGTTGTATATTCAGAAGAAGTCCCTATAAAGCCAAACTATGATGATGTTGTTACATGTAAAACTGGATGTGTCTGCACAGGTGGAACTAAAAAATGTGCAATCAAGAGACAAATACCAGGAAGTATATCATTTGTTCCTCCAGTTGCGGGTATGATAATTGGTGGAGAAGTTATAAAGGATATATTAGAAATAAAGTAACAGAATCTATTAAATAGTATAAAAACAATCCACGATATGTTGAATATAAACAGTAATTATAAACAACATATTGTGGATTTTGTTTATAACTTAATGGAAAGAATAAAATAATGTGGATAAAAATGAAAATATGATTGGAAGAATTATTAAAAGGAAATAGATATATAATGTTGAATGAATATTGTTAGGAAGCTTATAAAATTAACTGATTATGCCTTAAAGGACATTTATATAAAGTAGGAGAGAGTTATATGGAATCAGATGCAAATGTAAAGATACAAGTACAAAGTGAAACAGAATACTTAATAAAAGACAAAAATGATATTATAATTGGGCGGCTTAATATATTAGAAATGAATGAAAATAGTAGAACATGTGATATAAATCTTAGGTTTTATAGAGAATATAATTATGAACTATTAAATGCTACACTGATTCTTATTTTGAAAGCTACGTTTAAAGATTCAAATATATTCAAGGTTAACATTAAGGTACCAGAAAAAATAGATATTAATGCATTTTTAGATTTAGGATTCACTTTAGAAGGGATGTTTAGTCAAAATGAATACTATAAAGGAGAATATTTTGATGAGTTATCATTTGGCATAACTCGCATAGAGTATAGTCAAATGACTAAATATCCTTTAGTAGAATTAAAAGGTCGAAATATAACTCTCAGAAACATAACTTCTGGCGATGCAAAAGAAATATTGGAATATTATAAAAAGAATAAAATTCATTTAGCACCATTTGAACCAGTAAGAGATGAAAGTTTTTATACTATAGAAACTCAAAAAAAGCTATTAAATAAAAGTTATAAGGAATTTTTGAATGGAACAGCAATAGATTTAGGAATCTTTAAAGATGAGAAAATAATCGGAAAAATAAAGCTGTCAGGAATTGTACATGGATCTTATAGGAATGGAACTATAGGCTATTCTATAGACGAGGACGAACAGAGTAAAGGGTATATGACAGAAAGTGTAAAACTTTTAGTGAAATATGCCTTTAGTGAATGTGAACTTCATAGAGTGGAAGCATCAGCTTTGGTAAACAATATAAAATCAAGAACAGTATTAGAAAAGTGTGGATTTAAATTAGTTGGAATAAACGAAAAATATCTTCTGATTAATGGAAGATGGGAAGATCATGCAACCTACTATATATTAAAAGAATATCTTTCATAAAACCTAGAGATAACTTTTGTAGGTTTTAAGGATTGGTATGGAAAATGAAGGGCGACCTTTGTTGATATTAGAAAAGAAAAAACGGCATAATACTACAATATAAGTTCAGGTGATGAGAATTCAGTGATATTCTACGATTAACGCTGCGGGGCGTATCAATAATAGAATAAGAAAGAAAAGAAAAGAATTAGCAAGAATTATAAAATTAAACAGATCATTTAGCATGTTTGTTAATAATCCGGATAAGTATATGTGTTAAGATAAAACACGTCGCTGAGAGCGATAAACAACTTAAAAAAATCGATAAAGGACTTCAGATAAGAACTTTAAAAGATTTAAAAAAGTTGTTGACAGACTCTGAAGCAAGTGATATACTGAGTAAGTTGCTTGAGGGTGACAAAAAACAACATAAAATTACAACGAAAGTTGTGAAAGAAAATGGTCTTTGAAAATTGAACAGAAAATAATAAGTACATTTAAGTAAACCAGCAATTTTTATTTGAGTAAGCTAAGATTAAACTTTTAATTGAGA
>JAEZKY010000007.1 GCA_023435985.1 Bacillota bacterium
GTATAAAGATGATAAAACTGGTTTTTGGTATTACCTAGATGGAGATGGCAATCCATTTAAAGGTTGGTTATTTACCAAGGATTATTGGTACTACCTAGATATGAATGGGCATCGAAAAACTGGTTGGCTAAATGACAATGGTAATTGGTATTACTTAGATGCTTCTGGTATTATGAAGACTGGTTGGACTTATGACAAAGGAAATTGGTATTACCTAGATAAAAATGGTGCTATGTTAAAGAACATAAGTATTAATGGATATAATTTGAATAGCAACGGTGTTTGGGTTTATTAATATATTATTTAGACTAAGTTTATTAACTTGTAACATTTCTGTGACATAAACTAGTTATAATAGTAGTTGTAAATAATTATACCTTATTATTTACCCTTAATAAAAATACTTACTACCCAATTTATAGAATGACTTATTTACCCAATAAGTCATTCTTTTCTAGTTTTTATAAGAATTTTTGTATTTTTGTTAAATTCGATACAATATATTTAATTAATGACTAGAATATGATATTATACATGTAAAATGGAGTATTTTTCATCTCATTCAAACTTTGACTTTGAATGAGTAAAAACATAACTTATATTCATTTACTTTTTCACCATAAACAGGAGGTATTATGTATGAGTGCTATAGATATCAATATTATAAATGAGAATGATATAGTTAAATTTATTACACAAGATAGAACGCTGGTTGATGGAAAAATAAAAGACATATCTAATGATTTTTTAGGAATTACTATTGATACTAGACAAGATAATTTAATTGTTTTACATAAAGATCAACCTATTGAATTAATTTTAATTCAATAGCGTCAAGCCTTGAAATGCACTGCTGTTATACTTGGATGTACTCAAAATGATTTTGAACAAGCTCTGCTTATCAGTATTCCTGAATTAGTATTAAGCATTGAGAGAAGGGAATTTGAAAGACTTCCTATTGTTATATCGAATATTCACCTCTTCCAGACGAATTAAGCTATAAAACTATAAATAATGTTAAACCAAAATATTTTAGAGCTTTCAAAAAAAACTATACTATAAATATTAGCGCTGGAGGTGTATATTTTATTATTTCAAAGAAAGAAATTGATGCTAAATATGCATTAATATCATTTTTAATAAAAAACGAAAAAATTGTAGCTCTATGTGAAAAGTTACGAACAGATCATGATGAAGATCCAAAACACTGCAAAGTTGCTTATAAGTTCAATGATATAAGCACATATCATAGGCAGATGATTTTAGACTTTGTTACTGAAAAATCTAAAGAAAATAATCCTTCTATTTAATATAAAAATAAAGAACCTAGTAAAGCCTATTTATCATTACTAAGCTCCTTAATTTTATATTCTACTGCCATAAAAGGCTATTCATGTTAAATTTATAATTAACATTAGTAATATTAAATTATTTTAAGAAATTTTAATTTTCTCCTTCAGTAATACCTATAATTTTTTAAAGTACCTCACTGCTATATCTAATATTTTCTTATCATCATGACTTCCAATTATTTGGTATATCCCATATTTGACGTCCACTTCCATCATCTTCAGTCCATAAATTAATTATAGTTCCATCTGCACTGCAGCTTAGATATTTTCTATCTGACCAAACACCATCATAAACTTTAATCAAATAAGTACCATGTCCTGAAGAATTTTGAATAGGTATCAGTTCCCACCTCTGGCGTCCGCTCCCATCATCTTCAGACCACAAGTTAACTGAAGTTCCATCTGGCGTAGCGCTTAAATACGTACGACTTGAATAAACTCCGCTAACAATTCTAATATTATAAACATCATTATAACCTTTAACACGTGTGAATTGCCACTTTTGACGTCCACTTCCATCATCTTCAGACCATAAATTAACCACCGTTCCATCATCCGTACAACTTAATAAGTTCCTAGTAGTATTTAATCCATGAAGTATTCGCAAATTAACCACATTTGCAGCATAATTGGTTGTTGAGATTCTTGGAGTAGAAACTACCCATGCGCCATCAGAACCCAACTTATATCCATCAATATAAGTGTCGTGCACCATATAACCATTATTACTAAAATAATAATACTTTCCATCTATTAATCTCCAACCTGTTGCATAAGAATCTCCTTCTGCATACCACCACCCCGTACTGTTTTGTCTCCATTCTGCACTTGCTCCTATCGGATTTAATGCCAATATTGAAAATACTATTAATGGAGTAGCTATTATTTTTGTTAATTTTGATTTTTTCATTTTATTTACCTCTTAATTGATGCTTTTTACATTATTATATCATATTTACCATATTTTACAAATAAATCAATAATAAAAAAATTATCATTGCAACTCCTTCTCCATTAATAAAACTATCTATTTACTTCTCATTTTAGACTGCTATCTATTGAATTATATTTTATTTTTATAAAAAATAAGATTAAGGAGCTTTCATTGCTCCCTAACCTTAAATACAAATTTACTTTTATTTAATATAAAATTTATATCAATATAACAATTCAATTATATAATAAAATCATAATAATGATTTAGTTTTTTCATCGTTATTTTTCCCTTAACACGTAACACAATAAAAAGGATAGCTCTTTTATGGGCTATCCTTTTTATTTTATAATTAACTTACTAATAATTTATATTGCGTTAATATATTTGACATAATCCTGTCACAATCTAATCTTATAATAAAAACATACAGTAATTAAAGCATTATTATTTACCCCTTAAATAATAAATTAACCAGTATTCAGGATATTCTGTTACATGCTAGCAGTTTATCCTTTTTTACATTTAATCTTATTACCCATATCTTTAAAAGTTGGGATATCATTTAACTTTCCTTCAACAATAAACCTTTAAATATCTTATCCTTTTCAACTTTTTCAATTAAATTATTATTAACCAATATATTTCTTTAAAATCGAATATGAGAGAATAAAAAAAGTTTTTAGGTGCAAAATATTAATATAATAAATTAAGGAGCGTGTTTTTATGAAGACATTAGATACAATTGCACTTATATTAATAGTTATTGGCGGTATTAATTGGGGACTAATTGGTTTTTTTCAATTTAACTTAGTTGATTCTATTTTTGGTAGTTTTTCAATAATATCAAGAATCATTTATGCTTTAGTTGGAATTTCAAGTGTATATGCCCTTTCATTCTTTGCTAAAGAAAAAGCTTTGTAATTTTTTAAATATATTAAAAATCAGATGCTGTTATAAAATGCTTTGTAAGTTGATTTTGTAGCAGCTTTTTTATTTATATAGCTTAATATTAAAATAAATTGTCGCATAAATAATTATCATATGACATATAAATGATATTTATAATTTTCACCTATTCAACTTTTTCAATCAAATTATTATCAATCAAAACCTTTAGAGAAAAGCTTCTAAAAGTCCCATCACTAAATTTCAGTTTAATCTTATCTTTATCTTCTTTATCAAACTCTTCTATCTCTGCTATTCCATAAGTCTTATGAGCGACCTTATTCCCCACCTCATATCCAAAGGTGTCAATAGGCATATCATTTAACTTCCCTTCAACAATAAACCTTGAAACTTCTTTAAACTGCCCTTTCCTGTTTCTTGGGGAAAATAAATATAGATTATCTATTGCTCTTGTTATTCCAACATAGAAAAGTCTTCTTTCCTCTTCTAAGTTATCTTTTATGCTATTTGAGTGAGGAATTGTTTCTTCTACACAGTTAATAACGTAGACGTTTTTGAACTCCATACCTTTCACGCCATGTATAGTACTTAAAATAACCCCTTCCCTTTTTGTTTTTTTCTTGCTTGCTTCTATTGTCTGATTAACTTCTTTAATATGCTCTAAAAATTCAAATATGGTCTTATATCCTTCCGCAGCCAATTTAAATTCTTCTATTATATCTTCCAAATCTTCTAAGCTTTGATTAAATTTTTTTGCATATTCCTTCAGATAATCTAAATACCCTAAATCCATCACTATATATGCTATTGCAGAGGATAACGAGATTTTATTCAAATAATTTATATCTCCTTTTAACTCATCAAGCTTTTTCTTTTGAAACGGTGGTGTATCATCTTTATTTATTAATATAGTAAATGGATTTTCTTCATATTTATAATTTCTTATATAAGCAAAATTTGCCTTACTAATATACCTGAAAGGTTTATTTATTATCTGAAGAAAGCTATCTATATCAAATTGATTAATAGATAATCTTAAGTAAGCAATTAAATCTTTGCATATAAAATGTTCAAAAAAATTATATTCTCTATCTAATAATGTAAATGGAATCTTTTTCTTAATTAAAATATCTATTACTGTCATGGCTTCAATATTAGTTCTATATAATACTGCATTATTTTCATATGGAATATTATGATTTTTATTATTTAAAATTATGTTAACTAAACCTTCTGCCTGCATTTTTTCATTATATGAATTAAACCATTGAATTATACCAGACTCTTCTCTGTTCCATTTTATTTCTTTCTTATTTCTATTCGTATTAAAGCTTATTACTTCTTTAGACTTATGGACTATGTTCGATTTACTTCTATAATTAATTGATAAATAATATTTTTTTCCCTCCTTAAATATTTTGTCAAAGCTTACCATATACTCTGGCCTAGATCCTCTGAATGAATAAATGCATTGATCTTCGTCTCCTACAGCAAAGAGACTATTCTCCTCTCCACCATTTATTAATTTCAAAAAATCTATCTGCATTTCATCACAATCTTGAAATTCATCTACTAAAACATATTTAAATAATTTTCTATATGATAAAAGAACACTTTCATTTTCCCTCAATAACTCTAATACTTCTATAGCTAAATCATCAAAATCTCTTTTATTATGCTCCCTTTTATAGCTTTCATATTTTTCTAGAGCTTCTTCAAAAATTTCTTTAGCTAAAGATGGTTTAAATTCATTTAACGATGCTCTAGATGTTTTATATAGCGAAATATTATTTATCGCTTCTTTTACTTTATCTTCATTTACTTCATCAAAATATTTACTTAATATACTGCTTACTATTTTATGGACAATTGCTCCATCTACTATATCGATGTTTGTTCCACTTCTCAAAAGTATTTTGTAAAATAAGCCATGGAATGTACCAAAAAATGGAGACATATTTTTATGAAAAGCCTGCTCATATCGCCTTTTCATATTTTGCGCAGCTGCTTTTGTAAAAGTTATTACAATTATATTTCCATTTGAAATTTTCTTATTTTCAACTAGATGATTAACCTTATTTATTATAACAGTTGTCTTTCCTGATCCTGGTGCAGCAACTATCAGTGTATTTTTTTCTTCTGCTTTTACTGCATTCATTTGATATTTATCAAGGTTATACCCCACTATGTAATCCTTCTTTCTTCTAAGTCATTTCAATTAATATTTATCTTCACATTTTATTTATAGCTCTCATTAGATTCTATCCACAATTATTATATAAATTTCAAGTTATAAAATACCTAGATAATTTATTTGTCTTAATATTTCATAAAAATAAATATTCATTTTCATCAAATTATATTTATAATTACATTTTTCCTGCTAACATCTATATATTGTAATCAAAGAGTTATAGATGTACAATAGTTTTATATATTTAATTAAGCATACTCTAAAAATGATAATATATATGTTGCAATAATAATTCTACAATTCAAGAAATCTTATAGGTATTTCAAGTGACATTGTCAATTATACTTTGTAAAATGTTAATTTCAATATATATACGATTTATGCTAAAATTATTATCCAGATTTTTTAAAGGAGACCAACTATGAATAATAAATCTAGTTTTAATGTAAAAGATGAAAGAAACTTAACAATGTTAGTTGATTTTTATGAATTAACTATGGGCAATGGCTATTTTGATAAAGGATTAGAAAATCAGATAGCTTATTTTGATATGTTTTTCAGAAAAATTCCTGATGAAGGCGGATATTGTATAATGGCTGGTGTTGAGCAGCTAATAGATTATTTAAACAACTTAGAATTTTCGGATGATGATATTACTTATTTACGAAATAAAGAAACTTTTTCTGAGGAATTTCTTAATTATCTAAAAAACTTCAGATTTAGTTGCGATGTTTGGGCAGTTCCAGAAGGTAATCCAGTATTCCCCAACCAACCACTTGTGACAGTTCGCGGTCCTGTCATCCAGGCTCAATTCCTTGAAACAATGATTCTTTTGACTGTAAATCATCAAACTTTAATTGCTACAAAAGCTAACAGAATCTGTCGTGCTGCTGATGGGCGTCCAGTAATGGAATTTGGTTCAAGAAGAGCTCAGGGGTATGATGGTGCAATTTACGGTGCCAGAGCTGCTATTATAGGCGGCTGTAGTTCAACTGCTTGTACTATTTCGGATAGAATGTTTAACATCCCTGCCGTAGGCACAATGGCTCACAGCTGGGTTCAGCTATATGATACCGAATATGAGGCTTTTAAAGCTTGGGCTGAAATTTATCCTGATGATTGTGTATTATTAATTGATACTTATAATGTTATAAAATCAGGCATTCCAAATGCAATAAAAGTATTTGATGAAATTTTAGCCCCGCTCGGCAAAAGACCACGTGGTATTAGAATAGACTCTGGTGATATAACCTATCTTACAATTAAATGTAGACAAATGTTAGACGCTGCTGGATATGAAGACTGCAGCATTGTAATTTCTAATTCTCTTGACGAACACATTATAAAGGATGTTTTAGATCAAGGTGCATGTATAGATTCATTTGGAGTTGGTGAAAGACTTATTACTGCACGATCAGAACCAGTTTTTGGCGGAGTTTATAAGCTAGTCGCACTAGAAAAAGATAATAAAGTAATACCTAAAATTAAAATAAGTGAAAATGAAGAGAAAATAACTAATCCAGGTTTTAAAAAGATACTAAGAATTTTTGATAAAACTTCTCATAAAGCACTAGCAGATTTAATTGCCCTAAGAGATGAAAAAGTCAATGAAAATGAACCATTAGTAATATTTGATCCTACATACACTTGGAAAAGAAAGAAAATTAAAAATTATTATATAAAGGAGCTTCAAGTGCAGATATTTAAGGAAGGAAAATGCATATATAAC